>JAYTNK010000813.1:0-1590 GCA_043748375.1 Cytophagales bacterium | reverse complement strand
CGTTTGCAACCACGCCCTAAAGTCCTGTTTTAAGTTGTGGGTAAAATAAGGTTTGTTCATGCAATTTTTGTTTCTGTAAACGTTCCGTTGCAAATTTATTGATTTTTTTGTCTGTTTGCGTAAAAAATGCCTTATGTATTATTTTTAGTGATAGCGCATTTGTCATGCTGAACGTAGTGAAGCATCTCAACGAAAAACGAGATTTTTCGCTTCGCTCAAAATGACAAACTTCTCTTTTTACTTAAAAAAATACAGAAGGAAAAAATGTATATAAGCAAGGTAAAAATAGCTGTTGAAAACGACATTTTTTAGCAATAGCAACTCCATGCAAAGTGCTTTCTGTTGGTATCGGGAAAATGAATAACTTGCCTGCGCTTTTCAAATAATTTATCGCAAAGCATATTACCAGTAATAGATGAGCAATATAAGAACCACATAAACCAATATAGGCGCAGACACACAAATCCACACAGAAGAGGCTATATAATTACTACCAAATCTATTGAAGTAATTTAAAAAATCAACAGACTTTTTAAAAAGATTGTGCGAATATTGCTTAAAATCTACACAACCTACATAAAAACCTATACTAAAAACCGCAAATGTAATTTTTAGATAGTGTAATTGAAATAAAATATCAAGCAATAGTAGCCAAGAAAACGGAATAAAGAAATAATAAACAAGGATATTTATTTCTTTATAAGTTCGCCCTGTCAATCGACTTATATGAAGAAGTAATCCTGCTACTATCGCAAATATCAATCTAATCATTATGGGTTGTTTACTGTTTTAAAAGACGATAAATAATAAAAATTAGGCTTCCTATCATAGCTCCTGAAGTAAGCAAAAACATCAAAAATAAACTGCCTTGTTTTTTTATGATGCTATTAGTCCTCTTTTCAAGTTCTGTGGCAAAGTTTTCTTTTATTTTGTTTAACTCAGCCTCTACTAATTGCTTTACTTCAGACTTGTTTTCACCAAGTTTTATGCGCAAAGTATCTTCGAAGTCTTTGTAAAATTGTTTGTTATTTTTACTCAGTTCTTCTACATGACCTGTTAAGTTTTTCTCAAAACCCTTTACTTGTATTTGGGTTTCTGATTGAAAATCAGCCATTTTTTCAGCAAAAAGTGTAGCCAAATCTTGCTTATTTTTTTGATATTGACTTTCAACAGATGACAAGGTTTTTTGAATACCTTGCTGAAAAGTTTGGTGTTCCTTAGAGATTGCCTCTAATTTTCCGCTATTTGCTTTTAGGGCTAATGTAGCGGTTTCGTAGTCTTTCGCAAGTTTATCTATTTTGCTATAAACTTCGTTTAGACTCTTGAGATTAGAAACTTCTGTTCCCATTTCACTCAAAATACTATTAAATTCCTCTAATTTTGTCATAATATTGTTTATTTAAGGTTTGAAAACGTGTTAATAATGGGGTTAATACCCCTGCAAGAAGCCAAGGCATATCGTATTTTTCGGCTAAATATTCCTGTTTTTCAGGATAGTGAAGCAGGATACTTTCTACCAATTCTTCTTGGTTTTGGGCAGGCAAGTGTATGCCTATTTCATCAATAAGTTTATTTAATATGTAGTTTTGC
>JAYTNK010000812.1:0-9464 GCA_043748375.1 Cytophagales bacterium | reverse complement strand
CTAAGTTCGGCTTGCCTGCTCTGCCATAAGAAAGCATGTAAGGGCGCGTCTATTTCGCTTGTGTATGTCAATTTTTCAGAAAGCTTTGCGAGTTTGGCAAGTATCGCTTCGTTGGTTGTCATATTGTTTGGGTGGTAAGTTTTCTTTATTTAGACTTCTTGCGAAAGCCTTTTAGCTCTTATGAGGAGTGTGCTTAATCGCAAGTCTTACAAGCGAAAAGTTCTCGATATAAGCATTCACGAGTTGCAAATTTGTTGTTCTATATAAAAATAGAACTTTTGCTTGTTGCTTTTTTAATCTTTCTTCATCCCTTTTAGACTATACACTCTGAAAAGAGTACGTTATAGAATCTCATTTTATTAAATTTTCATTCCTAAGTTTCTACAAATCAGCCATGCACCCAACAGGGCGCATGGCATCAGTTACAGTTGTTTTCGAACCAAGCAATAAGGTGGATAAACCTAAATCCGAGCGAGTTATTGCACTTTTAGTCTTCTTTTTTAGGTTCTACTGCAGGCTCTGAGAGTTTTTCCTCTTTGTTATCACTAACCCTTAGTTTATACCCTTTTTTTGGTGACATAAGGTAAAAAACCAAGCCATCACGGTTTCTAGCTGTAAAAGCGAGTCTTTTAGCACTCAATTCTTTTATCCATAGTTCTGTACCGCCCACTATGAGTACTTTTTTATCAGGCGAAAACGACCACTCATCTTTTTTATCGCGTGAGCCTTGATTGCTCATTACTGTGCCATCTGTTTTGAAGTTCAAGTAAATATCCTGCCTTTCGATGTCTTTTTGCATATAAGCAAACTCTTCTTTACCTTTAAATTGTGTTTCCATTGCTTTGCGGTCAATAATCCACAAACGACAGACAGATTTAGTAGAGTCAGTAGCTCCTCCTTTTTTTTGAGCAAGGGCAGGCAAGGCAGAAAATGCACATACCACAAAAGCGAGCAAAATGAGTTGTTTTTTCATGTTTAATATAAAAATTAGTTCGATAAAAGTGGATAAACAAAAGGTTTTAGGAAGCACAATATGCCTCAATTCCTTCTTTTAGGGCATTAAATGTATGATACAAAATATCCTCATCTTCTTCCAAAAGCGTAACGCGAAAGCCTTGTAATTCAGAACAAAAGGAGGAAATAGGTACTACACATACCCCCTTTGCACCCAGCAAATAATAGACGAAGCGTTTATCTAAAGGCATTTCAGTAGCTGTCCAATCGGCTACCATTTGCCTAATGACGGGATTTTCAATGGGTATTGTCTGTCCTTGTTTAAGCACACCCTCTTTAAAAATAATCGTGTTATAAAATGCGCCGTAGGTTTTATTAAAACGAATTTGGGGAAGATTACCCAATATATCGGCTATAATTTGACTACGTTTGCCTATTTTTTCATTCACAACTTGCCTGTAGCCCGCATAACGAGCATCTTGCATAATACGTGGAATAGCCATTTGAGGTAGTTTGGTAGAGCATACCTCTATCATTTTGGCATTATCCAAAGCAAGACAGAAGTCATTAAATTCTTTATCTTTATCTCGGTTATAGTATTCTAACCAGCCACAACGCGAGCCAGGCCATGGCAATTCTTTGGAGATGCCTTTCATCGCTATGCCTACTACCTCTTCGCCTATTACTTCAGCAAGAGCGTATGCCCGCGAACCATTGTAAGTAATGTTGAGGTATATCTCATCGCTTAGCAAAAACAGCTTAAACTCCTTAGCAATCGCCACTATGCGTTGCAATGTTTCATAAGGATACACCATTCCTGTAGGATTATCAGGATTTATAATTAAAATACCTACAATACTTGGATTATATTTTACCTTGTTATACAAATCATCAAGGTCGGGATACCAATGATTATCGGGGTCAAGGCGATAGGTAATAGGTTCATGACTTGCGTGTGCTGCCTCTGCGCTGGAATGTGTGGAATAGGCAGGCGAGGGTCCTATCACACGCGAGGTATGTGAGATATATTGATACACTTTAGCAATACCATCACCAAGTCCATTGACAAAGCAGATATCAAGAGGCGTTATTTGTACGCCACCTTGTTTATTGGTAAGCTCTGCAAGAAATTGCCTCGTTTCGAGTATGCCTTTCGAGGGACAGTAACCATACGACTCATTTTGAAGGGAAATATTAGCAATAATTTCCTTCATCCATATAGGCATTTGATGGTTTTTTTGGATTGGGTCGCCTATATTTTCCCAATAAATTTCTTGTCCTGCTTGTTGGACAAGCTCGGCTTTTTTCACAATTTCGCGGATTTCGTAGGTAAGCTCGCTTGCCCCCGCACTAAGTAGTTTTTGACGCATAATATTAACAGTCCTTTAACGGACATGGGATTCGCTTGCCTTTTTTTAGTTTTCCATGCGGTTTTTTGTGTGCGGCATGGGTACACGCGCTTTCGCCCAACATAAGGATAAAGCTAAAAATACATAAAAACAAACGAAATGAGATGTTTTTCATGGGTATTTAACGCCAAGTAGAGGCTATAAATTGTGCTTAAAATGCTACATTTTTACAAAAATGCTTTTAGCACTCCTTCCTTTTTGATAAGATGTTTTATTTTTTCAAAAGGCAAGAAAATATCAACAGCACCAACCGCATAAGAAGCAATCTCATTCATATTGTAAAAAAAACCAATGCCATCGCGCTTGATATAAAAATTTTTGTTCAACCCAAACTTGCCTGCAGGCAAGCTAAAGCCATAATCTGTCAAACTTTCGGTGGCAGTAATCTGAAAATCATGCCGTAATTGTTGCTCCACTATTTTGGTTAATTCAGTTTCAAATTTATCCATAAAAATGTCTTGCAAGGTAATCATTTCCCCATTTCGGAGATTGATATTCTCATGTTTAATAGTCTTACTACCATGCGAAACACCTGTATTCTCTTCTTGCAAATAACGCAACGTTATTACTTGGCTATCATTTAGCCCTACATACAGCACGTTTTTGCTACTAAAATCATCTACCATACCTCCGCCACTACTTGCTTTCTTATAGTCTTCCATGAAGTTGGTTATTTTTTTGGACATATCGCCCAAAACCTTTGTTTTTATATATTGATTTAGCTTTTCAGCTTGCGGGTGCTGTTTGAAACGTGGATAGTGGAAACGGATAGAAGCACCCTCATAGTTTGTATCATTGAATACCAAATCTACAGGAATTGCCCCATTATTATAGTCTTCTTGCAGTACAAAGTTGTAATTTTGTCGGTTATTTGCGCTTGCCCATGTACCTATTATTTGGTTTTTTTCAGCACTGTATGAGGCAAGCCAGATACCTGTTTTTGCAAAAATGGCTTGATCAAACTGCGTGTTATCTTGTTTATACACGCCTTCTTCCATGTAGAGATTACCTGCTTCGTCCAATGTGCCATTAGTAAGGTAGAGTGTTTGAGGAGTGCCCACATAAAAAGCACTTCCGCGTATATTATACTCAGGATTGTCTTTGCTGGGGGCTTTGATGAGCGTCATGCGCAAGGTTTTGCCATTTAGCTTGCCTTCGAATTGTTTGTAAAAAGTGCTTTGCGCCTTGCATATAGACTGTGTGCATAGCAGGCAAGTTAAAAATAGCAGTAGTTTCATTGTATAAATTTTAGTATAAGGAAGTTCTATTTTTTGTAAAGATATACAAAACATGGTAAATTTTCTTTTTGAGAGCGGTATTTTTCTACCCAAAAAGAAAATACACAAATTTCAAATAACTAACTGTATTTTATAATCTACAATATTTCGCTTTTCGCTTGAAAAATTGATGCCTATCGCATACACAGGATAACCGTAGGCAAGATAGGGCTGATAATATTGCCTTTGCTTGAGTTGCTCTAAGGCGATGTTGGCTGTTTCGTCTAACTTAAATTCAAAAATAAAAATCGTGTCGTGGGTTTCCACTACCATATCTATTCTGCCTATGTTTGTTTGTATTTCGGATTGCGCGCGAAAGCCAGCCGTATTCATAGTAACATGGAAGACAGTGTGATAGTACGCCTCTTTGCTTTCATAAATTTGGTAGGGGATATTGGCATAAACTTGGTTTTGCATGATGCGTATAAGTGCGTCTATATCGCGTTCTTGCAAGGCATGGCGAATAGGTGTAGCAATATCTACACTTACCAAATCTAAGCCTCTATCAAAATATTCTACTAAAACATACCTTGAAAAGGCTTGTTTAACTTCTATATTAGGGAAGCCGAGTTGATATTCCAAATCAAAACCACGCCGAATAGCTTTTTTTAAAGTCAGATAACCTGTCTGAAAAAGCAAAGCTAATGGGCTTTGGTGTTCTATTTCTGCCATACCCAAGAGCGAAATTTCGGCTTGTATATTTTCTAAAGTGTCATAATTTACATGGTATCGACGCAAAAGTTTCAGCAAAAAATAAGGTGTGCCTGTATCAAACCAAAAGTTCTTGAACTCTTGCGCACTGAAAAAACAAAGCACCGCGTAGGGATTGTAAACCGTTTGAACACCATCAAATGAGTAGCCATTGTAGCGCAAACGCATCTCGGCTATCAAGGCGGGTACATCTATATTGAAGTGTTCGGCGGTGCTTTCCAAGTGTTCTGCAAAATTGCTTTCCAATTCTTCATGTGTATAACCACACATATTGACGTAAGGCTTGTTCAAGCTAATATCAGTTAGATTGTTCAAGGTAGAAAAGACAGACGTTTTGCCATAGCGTGAAACGCCTGTGATAAAAACTTTTTCTATAAATTTGTCATTCGGTTTGATGAGTCCAAAAAAAGCGCGTAAAACATCTCGATGTTCCTCAAAAACAGCTTGATTATCTAAATAATCATTCAATGGCTTGTCATATTCATCTATGATAATGACTACTTTTTGCCCTCGCCTACCAAAATGTTCTAAGATGTGTTGAAAGTCCACACCTCCACCTTGTTGTTTAGATTCAATGCACAATTCTTCACAAATAAACGCCAATTGATGCGCCAAACTTTCCAATAAAGTACGTTCTTTTAGATTCATATTGCTGAAATCTATATGCACTACGGGGCGTTTGATAGTATCCCAATCTACTTTATCGGCAATGTATAGCCCCTCAAACAAGTCTTGCCTGCCCTCATAAAAATAACGCAATGTACTGCAAAACAAGGATTTACCAAACCTGCGGGGACGGCTAAAAAATATAAACTTACCCTCTTGCACTATGCGCAAAAGGTAGGTTGTTTTATCTACATATAGATTATTGTTTGAGCGAATACTGGCAAAGTCTTGAATGCCTGCAGGTAATTGTTTCATAGTGCAAAGATACTAAAATAAATCAATCACCTTCTCCACCTCGTAACCAGTCATATTCAGCTATAAATTTCTCGGCTTGCGTGGGATTTACCATGTGGATGAAAGCGAGATATCCTTTGGCATATTGTGTAGCATTTTTACCAATTTCTTTACTCATCGCTTCAGCTCCTTTGAGTGTATATTGATGCAAAAAGGCGCGAAAATGACGTGCATCTTTACGAGATACGCGCAATATACCATCATTTACTACAATACCCGTTACCGTTTGGCGTTGATGGCTACGCATTACGAGTGTTTTTTCTGTATTTACCTCGAAATTTTCTTCTTTTATTATTTTTTTAGTCAATCCAATTACTTTTTTGAAGTCTGCATCGGGATCTATACTTGAAAGTATCAAGTCATCAGCATAGCGGGTGTAATGCCAATCTCGCGCTATAGTGAGTTTTGAGAGTCTATTATCTAATTTTCTGCAAATGATATTAGTAAGGGCAGGCGAGGTGCATGCACCTTGCGGTAAATATCTGTCGCCTAAGGCTACAAAATATTTTTTATCGTTTAATTTTGCGCCAATTCTTGCGGCATCAGTGCAAAGCAAAGCAAAGACAGTGGCTATACCATAGTTATAACCAAAAGATTTGAAAAGCCCTTTGACGCGGTGGAAACGGATAGAAGGAAAAAAATCTTTCAAATCTAAACGCACAATTACTTCACTTCCTGCATGAATTTTTGCATTATCTACAATCGACTTGCCTACCTGAAACGCTGCTGCTGCCTCATGCAAGGGCAACTTTTCTAAAATCTCTGTCAATATCCAACCTTGTGCAAAGCGCATTTTGGGCTTGGGAGAAGATATATTGCGCATACCGCCCTTACGTTTTGGTATTTGAAAACGCGTATAATGGTCTATAGTGGCGGCTTGCCTATGATAACAAAGCCATTGCAATTCTTCGCGAGGAATATCTATGGCTGTACTCAGGTCTTGCAGGTCGTGTATAATAGGCAAATTCAAGGCGGTTAGTTTGGCTATATCTCCACCTTCAAACTTTAACTTTTCAGCAAACTTTTCGCCCAAAAAGGAGGGTTTACTTTTTTGGTGTTCTGTTACGGTTTGTTTATGTATATCAAGTTGTTTGGCGCGTTCCGCTTTTTTGAGAATACGTTCTGCTTTAACGCGTGCTATCCTATTTCTGCGTATTTCCTCAATTAAGGGCGTAATATCTTGAATACCACGCAGTTCTTGGCTCATGCTATAAATTTGGCCATTCACTTCGTTCAGTTCTTTGAGTTTAGCTTTATAGATAACAAGGTCTTCTGATGTGAGTTTTAGAAATCCTGTGCGTAGCATTTCTTGGATAATAAAATACTCTTTGCCGAGCTGTTTTAGCTCCTCGCGCCAGTTGTCTGTATCTTTTTGATTAGCCATAACGATAGGTAAAATAAGGAAGATTGACGATTTAAGATTGACGATTGACGATTACAAAATATTGATAATCAGTGTTTTGTAAGTTTGAAAACATCACTTTATTTAATAGCCATTACTAAGACCGCTAAAATAGGTAAAAAAAATAAAAATAACTCACTATGCTGATATTTTTCTTTTTACGGAGGTGTTTAGAAACGAAAATCGTCAATCGCCAATCTCATTTAGTCCCTCCATGACTATTTTTGCCCTTGCCTCCCCTACGTGTAGCGCAAGGGTTTCGAGGGGTTGAGCTTTGATGTTTTTGAGGGTTTTAAATTCCTTCAGCAGAATTTCAATGGTGGCTTCTCCTACGCCCTTGATGTCGCTGAGTATGGTTTGAATACTTGTTTTGCTACGTTTTTGTCGGTGAAATGTAATACCAAATCGGTGTGCCTCGTTGCGTGCATGTTGAATAAGCTTTAGCCCGATTGATTTTTTATTTAAATGCAATGGTACGTCATCTTCAGGAAAATACAATTCCTCTAATCGTTTAGCGATGCCAATAATAGGAATTTTCCCATAAATGCCCAATTCTTTCAACGCCTCGCATGCGTGGCTAAGTTGTCCCTTGCCTCCGTCTATGATGATTAAGTCGGGCATTTCTTTTTGCTCCTCTATAATGCGTCTGTATCGCCTGCCTACGATTTCTTTCATAGAGGCGAAGTCATCAGGTCCTACAACGGTTTTTATATTATAGTGTCGGTATTCTTTTTTCAATGGCTTGCCATTCTGAAAATAAACCATAGCCGCGACTGCGTTTGTACCTTGCAGGTTGGAGTTATCAAAACATTCAATGTGCATAGGCGGGGAGGCAAGATTAAGGGCTTTTTGCAACTCTAAAACGGCTTGTATAGGGTTTGAAGAAGCTTTTTCAGTTTTTACTTTTCGGCGTTCTTGCCTGAAATACATAAGGTTTTTGACCGCAAGGTCAATCAATTTTTTCTTATCGCCAATTTTGGGTATCGTGTAGGCAAGGTCAGGTAATTCGAGGTCGATTTCGAGATTAGTTACAATTTCGAGTGCTTCGCTTTTGGTTTGTTGCCTGAAGTGAAAGGCAGTCAGGGCAAGTATTTCTGCATCTGTTTCTTCCAAACGCTTTTTGATTTCTTGATTTTGGGTATGAATAATACGCCCGTCTTTAATTTTCAGATAGTGAATATAGGCATAATCCTCGTCAGACAATAGCGCGAAAACGTCCATTTGTGTCAATTTAGGATTGACTATCATGGATTTTGTTTGAAAGTTCTCTACAATTTCTAATTTCTGTTTATAGGCTTCAGCCTCTTCAAACGCTAAACGAGCGGCACAAGCGAACATTTCCTGCTCAAAATGGCGCGTAACAGGTTGTAAATCGCCTTTCAAAATTTCGTTAGCTTGCGTAACATATACTTGGTAGGCAAGTTCGGCTTGCCTGCCTTCGCAAGGCGCAAGACAGTTGCCAATATGATATTCTAAACACGCCTTAAATTTTTTTTGCTCAATGTTTGGCTTAGTTAAGGAAAGAGCGCAAGTTCGAAAGGGGTATAATTTTTTAATAAGCTCAAGCACTGTGTGCATAGCGCGTACGTTGCTGAATGGCCCAAAAATAGCTTGGTATTTTATAGTTTCTGGATTGCGTGTAGTGAGTAAGCGTGGAAAAGGTTCATCAGTAATACACACAAACGGATATGTTTTATCATCTTTTAGTAAAATATTATATTTAGGCTGAAAAGTTTTAATAAGATTGTTTTCTAACAATAAAGCATCAAATTCAGTATTGACTATCGTATAGGCTAAAGAGGCTATTTGGCTAACAAGTCTGCGCGTCTTACCTGAATGTTGGTTAGATTTTGCAAAATAGCTATTTACCCTACTTTTTAAGCTTTTCGCCTTGCCTACGTACAGTAAGTTCTCTTCTGCATCAAAGAAACGATAAACACCCGCTAAGGCAGGTAGTTGAGATACTTGTGCTTTCAGTTTATCAGAATTTTCTAAAATCATATCATATTTATTTATAAAATCCGCAAAGTATGCTTACTTTGCGGATATTCAACTTTAATAAAAAGGGTTCTTCGAAAGTTATTGCGGAAACCCGTCTAAGAATGAGCCACGCTGTAAGCGTCTGTTACCGCTTTAGCACCGCGCAAAGCCATAAAAGGGGGGCTTACAGCATAGCTACGCAAGTGGTTTTAGTAAATCCTGCAATAACTTTTTAAGAACCATAAAAAGAAAAAGATTATTACTCTTTCAACCCATCGGTATTCCATTTCTGGAAGAGGTTACGCTCTGTTTGGCTGAGTTGAGGTCCGCCACTGGGCATAGCTCCAGGTGAGCCTGCCGCAAGATTTATCCTATTCAAGATGGCACTGATACTGTTTTTTGCTGTATTATAGTCGCTCAATAGCGATTGCGCACCTCCTGTATGGCAGTTACCACACCTCGCCAAAATAAGCGGTTTAATATCTGTCAAGAAACTTATAGGTGGCGGCGGCGCAGTAACCGTAATCGTATAAACATTTGTAAAAGTAGCATTTCCTATTAGATTAGTAGCCTTTACGCTTACTTGATAAATGCCTACAGCTGAAGTATTCGCTACATTCAGTACACCTTGTGCATTGATAGTAATAGAAGCATTACTTGGCGATACAGCCGTTATCAAGAACGATATGGGCGTAGTACCTTGTACTGTAGGCGAGGCGGAATTGCCTGCTACACCTTGCAAAACGGATATATTATTAGGCGCATACACAA
>JAYTNK010000811.1:0-2886 GCA_043748375.1 Cytophagales bacterium | reverse complement strand
ACAGAAATATCTTGTTGACGGTGGTATTGATATTAAACGGCTCAAGATAAAAGGAATTGGTGATGCAGACCCTGTTATGTCGAATAAAATGGAGTATGGACGTATCAAAAATAGACGTGTGGAATTTAAAATTCAAAGCACAGGTTTGAAAAATTAAGTGAGTCCCAAAAACTGTTATAAAATATGGATTTACTATCAATATAAACTGATTGTCCGACAATTTTTGTGGAAAAAAAATGTTGACTTTATCATACTGAACGTAGTGAGGTGTCTAATTGTTAATCAACGAGTTATGAGCGAAAAGTGAGGTTTTTTGCTTCGCTCAAAATGACAAAATCCTGACTAATTTAGTACTCCCACAAAAAATGTCAGACAACCCACCAACTAAAAAAAATGCATTATGGAAACTAAAACCTACTCATTTTCAAATATCAAATTTTCAGATTTAGAGGAAATTGTACAAATTAAAGGCAAAATAAATGATGATAAGTTTAGGGAATGGTTTGAGCATTGGGTAGAAACTTCCGAAGATGATAAAGCTTTTTTTATGCGTTTGATAGGAAAAAATAGGCTTTTGCTCCCTTCGTATTCAGAAGAAAAGTTAAAAATGCGTTTTTTAGCCCTCATTTTGGATAAAGTAGATTTTTCTACAGATACTATGCAAGACTGGTATGATGCTGCTTTAGCAGGTTTTGTAAATGGGGTAGAGATAAAAGGATTTACAGACTTTATGGTAGCTACAGGTAGCAAATCACCTCACAAACCATACTTCTTTATACAAGAATTTAAGCCAACACAAGCAGATAAAGATGTAGAAGATCAGTTGTTAGCTGAAATGTTGGTAGCTATTGAACTTAATCAAACCACCATGATTCGCGGTGCTTATATCATTGGGCAAAATTGGCGTTTTGTGATAGTAGAAAAAATAAATAATACTAAATTTGAATATTTCGTTTCTAAGCAATTTGATAGTTTAGACATTATGGATTTGCTACAAATTTATGCTAATCTTATGACTGTAAAATTAAAGTATTGCCAAGAATAAAATATATTAAAAAAAGCACTTTTGCCATTTTGAGCAAAGCGAAAAATCTTGTTTATTACGTACAAACCATTGATTAACAACAAGGTGTTGAACGAAGTGAAGCATAACAAAATGAGTTCGCTCTACAAAAATTGTTAGACAACCAAAAAAAACGCAAAATGAAAGTAGCTATACAATCTTAGAAGATTATATAGACAAAGTTGGCAGGCAAGTTTATAACTTGCCTACCCAAACTACACAGGCAGGCTCGCCTGCATTTTTGTCTTTTCATTCGACATCTAAAAAGGTAAAAGGCAAAAAATATCTGTAGTTAAAAATAATTGTATATATTTGCAGTAGGGCTATCTAAAAAAACAAAACTTCTATGAAATTTCTTGGAAACCTACTCAAACAAGGCATTAAACTCCGTAAAAGCATTGAACAAGAAGTCAAATCGCCTTTACGGTTACAAAAAAAACAGCTTCTGCGCCTGCTGGAAATGGCTGAACATACCCGCGTAGGGGAGGCATATCATTTCAATGATATTATTCGTAATCTGCGTCACAGTAAAGCAGTCGACAAATCATTTTATGAATTGTACAAACAGCAAGTTCCCCTTTCAGATTATAATAAAATGTATGAAAGATGGTGGCATAGGGCGCGGGCAGGCGAGGAGGATGTAGCTTGGCGCGGGAAAGTGAAATACTTTGCGCTTAGTTCAGGTACTTCAGATGCTTCAACCAAGTACATACCTGTTCCGCTTGACATGGTGAAAGCCATTAAACGCACCAGTATGCGCCAAATTTTATCGCTTGCCAATTTTCCTGATGTGCCTGGTCGTATTTATGCCAAAGGTATGCTTATGCTTGGCGGAAGCACGGATTTAAATAATCAAGGACATTATTTTGAAGGTGATTTGAGTGGTATTACTGCCAGCCAAATTCCGTTTTGGTTTCAACGCTTCTACAAACCAGGCAAGGAAATCGCCCGTAAACGCGACTGGGATGAAAAGTTAGATGAAATTGTAGCACAAGCTCCGAATTGGGATATTGGTTTTGTGGTGGGTGTGCCTGCATGGATTCAAATGGTGATGGAGCGCATTATTGCGCGTTATAAAGTAAAAACTATCCATGATATATGGCCTAATCTGGAAGTATATGCGCATGGAGGCGTGTCGTTTGAACCCTATAAAAAAGGATTTCAAAATCTGCTTGCGCGTCCTATTACATACATAGAAACCTACCTCGCTTCCGAAGGATTTATAGCTTTCCAAACCGAGCCAAATCGAGATATGCGTTTGGTACTAAATAACGGTATATTTTTTGAATTTGTACCATTCAATGAACAAAATTTTAATGCAGACGGAGAACTCTTACCTAATGCCGAAGCATTCTGTATAGAAGATGTTGAAGAAGGCAAGAATTATGCTATTTTACTTACTACGTGTGCAGGCGCGTGGCGTTATCTCATAGGCGATACTATTCGTTTTGTAGATAAAGCCAAAAGTGAAATCATTATTACAGGGCGCACAAAACACTTTTTAAGCCTCTGTGGTGAACACTTATCAGTAGATAACATGAACTGTGCTCTTGAGCAGGTAGGCGAGGAGATGAACGTTCGCGTGCGTGAGTTTACGGTAGTGGGCGTGCCATACGATACACTTTTTGGGCATCAATGGTATGTAGGTACAGATGATAAGACAGATTCCGTGCTTTTTACTCAAAAATTGGACGAAAAATTAAAAGCATTGAATGACGATTATCGCACAGAACGTACAGCCGCATTGAAGAATGTCTCAGTTCAACTCTTGCCTACCCAAGCCTTTATGGACTGGATGGAAATGAAAGGCAAAATAGGTGGAC
>JAYTNK010000810.1:0-2253 GCA_043748375.1 Cytophagales bacterium | reverse complement strand
CATAGCGTTTCGCGGTGCTTTGTCGCTTGTAACGGCTTATGTTACGCAATTCATACCTTGGTTAATTTCCCAATGGTGGAGCTTTACACAGTGGATTGTAAGCAATATCCCAAGCCTTTTGATGCAAGCCTTCAGTTTGGCATTTCAAGGGATATGGTGGACGCTTACAAGCTTTATCCCTACTGTCATCAGCTACTTTGGGCAACTGTTATGGTGGGTACTTGAAAATGTGCCGTACTTCCTGCTATCCGCTTTCGCTTCTGCTTTTATCATGGTGTTGAATTTGGGCAAAGAGTTCTTTGTCAGCATAGGCAAGACTTTCTACGATATAGGCGAAGGCATTGTCAATGCTCTTTGGGAGGGAATGAAGGCTATTTGGGGTAACCTTGTAAGTTGGTACAATTCATCAATGGAAGCATTGGGGCTTGGCGGTGTGATGACTATTGACAACGCTAACGCGAGCAATGCAACCGTTCCCTCTATCAATCCCCAAAAATTAGGGACGCAGTTTGCAGAATTGCAGGCACAGCGTAACGGTAGCAAGGTAACTAATAACAGCACTACTACCAATACCACTACACAACCCTCTATATTCCAAATAGAACTCGATGGCGAAGTGATAGCCAAAGTAGTAGATGGCAAAAACAGACAGGACGCGGCGCGTAGGTAGGCAAAACAACAAAAACCCGTAAGGATTTAGTAGATTCTTACGGGTTTGTTTTATTTATAACGAGTCGCGTTTGGCGTTTCTGATGGCTTCGCGGTCTTGCAACTCGATTTGCCACATTTTATGTCCTTGTTCGTATTCGCGGACGAGATGCCCTGCTTTTTGGTACGCCTTTTCAAGCGCGTTATATTTTTTCAAAGATACGCAAGAGGTGGGTGCTGTGAGCAAAAGTGTTGCTACGAACAGCAGGAATAGGATATTCTTTTTCATTTTTTTTAGCGGTAAGTGGGAGCTACAGGCAAGGCGCATGTATGTGGTTGTACGTATGGTTTTTCAGGCAAACAAATCCTGTCGAGTCCTAATTTTAAGGCGATGGCTTGTATCTCAAGGGCGACATCAGTGGAATAATTCAAGTCCATGACAAGATGCATGAACAAGGCGCAATAACAGCCTGCCAGTTCTCGTCTACCGAAAAAATCGGAAACGTATTGTATCATTTCATTACTCATAGCGTTTCGTTAGCCTCCCTTTTTTTTGCCCAAAGCCACGCTTCACAAGCGGCTTGCAATTTCGTAGGGAATAGCCCCAATTCTTTTATCATCTCTATTTCAAAGGCTATTACACCCTTGTCATGGATTTGACTCACGATTTCACACACGATATAGTTCTTGCCTATATTCGTGTCTTCCACGATTACGATGTCTTCAGGCAATTCAACCTCCTCCAAAGTAGGAGCGGGTATGTAGTTTTTTTTATATAAGAAATGATAATTATCAGTTCTCACCACATCACGTGTGCCATTAGTGTCAATCCATTCAAAAGCGGTTTTTCTGTATAGCCCCGCATTTTTTAGCTTTACTGACAATTCATAAGGAGCGACTATACTTTGCAATATTTCATAGCTACTAAGGGAGTCTTGTTTCATTTTTTTGAGGGTTAAAAATACCTACTCTCTTACACGGTTTTCGGCATCCACGATTTTTTATGTTTGTTTGCAAAATTTATTTTAGTGAGTTTACTTATAGCGTTTCGGGTTTGTTAGATCTGCTTTCGAGAACATAATCCACCCCTTTGTATTTGAGATAAGTGAGGTATTGTGTAGCATAGCATTTCAAATAATGGTAGCCCTTTATAAGATTAGGCAACAAGTCCTTTACTTTCAAAATATCCATACCCTCAATAGGTATGCCATTTGTGGTGCAAAGCATCTGCACAAAATCTTTTTCTACATAGCGATTTGCATCGTTTACAAAAGACGTAACCCGTACTTTATGCCCATACAATATAGCATACGGCTTACCTTTTGTTGGCTTATTGCCAAAATCGGCAGGTATCTCCCCCCATTGGCTCGTATGCCATTTGGCAATGGTAGGCAAGTTAATGCTTTGTAGATACTCAAGCGCGGCGGCTATCATAGGGGGTAGCTCTTTGTTTTTCGCGTTTTGCAGGCAGTCGCTTTTTACTCGTTTGGCTTGCACCCAAGATATAGCAGTTGCACTATCGGAATAAACATGGCAGTCCAGTTTATTGTCCAGTACATATTTGATAGCCCGTACCAATCCTAAAAATTCGCCTATATTCGTAGC
>JAYTNK010000809.1:0-5587 GCA_043748375.1 Cytophagales bacterium | reverse complement strand
CAACCCCTATTCTATGTAAAAAGGCACTTTTGGAAACCTGCAAAAAAATTCCCGCAATAACTTTCTAAGAACCGAAAGTAAGACATAACGTTTATATTGTAAGATATAACACTTTTTCTATAAAAATACGCTAAAGCTATCATTTTTTATATAGATTTGCGCTTTAATTAAAAATGCCCTATTTTTGTTGGTATGATAACCCCCTCTGAAGAACAAGCTCTCACCCCGCGACAAATTGTAGCGGAATTAGACAAATACATTATCGGGCAAAATGATGCCAAACGCAATGTAGCTATTGCCCTCCGCAACCGCTGGAGGCGCATGAATAGCCACCCCGATATGCGCAACGAAATCATACCGAACAACATCCTTATGATAGGCGCGACAGGGGTAGGCAAGACCGAAATCGCACGCAGGCTCGCCAAAATCGCCCAAGCTCCTTTTACCAAAGTAGAAGCCTCCAAGTTCACGGAAGTAGGCTATGTAGGACGCGATGTGGAAAGCATGGTGCGCGACCTTGTCGAACAAGCCGTAAACATGGTTAAAGCACTCAAAAAAGAAGAGGTAAAACCAAAAGCAGAAGAGGCAGTCGAAGATGCCATACTCGAAATTCTCATACCCGCCAATAACGATGGCTCTGATGACACACTACTAAATGAACGTACACGCGAAGGCTTCCGCGAAAAATTGCGCAGAGGCGAACTTGAAGAACGCAAAATAGACTTGGTAGTCCAGCAAGGTAATAGTACAAACATTGGCATGGTGGGTGGTGGCATGGACGAAATGACCATCATGAATCTTCAAGAAATGATGGGAGGACTTATCCCACGCCAACAAAAAAAACGCAGAGTTACCATTGCCGAAGCACGCAAAATATTGCTCGAAGAGGAAATGTCTAAACTCATCGACATGGACGAAGTAAAAGAGGAGGCTTTGCGGAAAGCTGAAAACGCAGGTATCATTTTCATAGATGAAATAGACAAAATTGCCTCGCGTAGCGGTTCAGGTGGAAGCGGGCCTGATGTTAGCCGTGAGGGTGTACAACGCGATATGCTCCCCATCGTAGAAGGTAGCTCAGTAAATACCAAATACGGAGTAGTAAAAACTGACCATATCCTATTCATAGCCGCAGGCGCATTCCATGTAGCCAAGCCTTCAGACCTTATTCCTGAATTGCAAGGGCGATTCCCTATCCGCGTAGAGCTAAACGCCCTGACCAAAGACGATTTTTATCAAATCTTGAAAGAGCCTAAAAACGCACTCACAAAGCAGTATGTAGCCTTGTTAGCCTCTGAAAGCGTAGAGCTTTCTTTTCATGATGATGCTTTGTCGCGTATTGCAGAAATGGCGTTCCAAATCAACAGCGAAGTCGAAAATATTGGCGCAAGACGTTTGCATACAGTTATGAGCCATTTATTAAATCAATTTTTATTTGATGTGCCAGATGTAATTGGCGCAAATGCACATCTTGTCATCACGGCTGAATTAGTAGAGGAAAGATTGAAAGATTTGATGCAAAATAGAGATTTAAGCCGATATATTTTGTAAAACCTAAGCAAAACGCCCTTCTGAATCATATAGCTTCAAAACGTGCTATGATTCAGAAGGGATATTCTGTTATTTTTATAACTTACCTATCTATGTTAGTAGAACTTATTATTGTTATTCTCTTAGTGATTTTGAATGGCTTTTTTGTAGCGGCAGAGTTTGCTATAGTAAAGGTGCGCGCTGCTCAATTAGAAGTAAAGACCTCTACCGATGCACGCATGAGCCGCACTACAAAGCATATCATGGAGCATTTAGATGGCTATCTTGCGGCTACTCAACTCGGTATAACCATTGCAAGTTTGGGGCTGGGTTGGTTAGGCGAAGAGGTATTTAGCAAACTCATAGTAAACTTGTTTGAACAGTTTGGCTTGCCTGCCCACGTAGGCGTAGTGCATACTGTAGCCGTTTCTATTGCGTTTGCGTTGGTAACTTTTATGCACGTTGTGTTTGGAGAACTAATGCCTAAATCAATTTCTATTCGATATGCCCTTTCTACCACCATTACTTTAGCTTATCCGTTACAGTTTTTTTATCTTGTATTCCGCCCTTTTATCTTTATATTCAATGGCTTTGCCAATCTGATGTTGGGCTTATTGGGCGTAAGTTCTGCGCATGGGCATGATACGCACTCCGAAGAAGAATTGCGCTTGATTTTGCAAGAAAGTATGCATCAACAAGAAGAGCTTTCTGATGTAAAAAAATATGAAATTATCGACAAAGTATTTGAATTTGATGATAAATTAGTATTAGAGATTATGACTCCGCGAGGCGATATGCAGGGCATCGATATTAAAGACAATCCAGATGATATTTTAGATACTATTTTGAATAATAAATTCTCAAGATACCCTGTTTTTCAAGGGGATTTTGATAATATATTAGGCATTTTACACGTGCAAAGCCTGCTCGAATACTTGCGTGCCAAAACACCTATCAATTTACGCGAAAAAGGTTTGCTCACCCCTGCCGTTTATATTGCGGCCTCTATGCGTGTAGGAGATGTATTGCTCGATTTACAAAAAAAGAAAAAACATCTGGCTATAGTAGTTGATGAATATGGAGGTGTGCAAGGACTTATTACATTAGAAGATATTATCGAGGAACTTCTTGGCGAGATATATGATGAGTATGATGACACCGATATTGTTCACTCATTAGGCGATAATACATTCTTAGTGAATGCTACGGCGAAAATCTTAGAAGTGAATAAATTATTGCCTCTTCCCTTGCAAGTACCTGATGGTATGCGTTTTGGAACAGTTTCAGGCTTGGTGCGCTATACAGCCAACCGTATACCAAGTCCAGGCGAGGTCATAAGCGTTGAAAATTATGACATATCGGTAGTACGCCGCTACAAACATAACAAAATAAAGTTAGTTGAATTGCGTTTAAGACCAACTACAACAGAACAAGTAGGGTAGCTGACATCAGTGCGTTAAATACAAAATATGCTTAACGCCACCCTTTATTGTTTAATTATTAAAAAATATTTTTGAAATATTTTTATATGTAAAACATATTTATACTAACTTTGCACACGCTTTTGAAATAGACCTCTTCAAAAGTGCTATCTCCTTAAAAAAGAGCTTAAACAAGAGGTTTTCGTTTAACCAAATTCTAACCTGACAGTCCTATGGCTTAGAGTACAACAGGGCTAACCGTTTTCTTATCATGACTAATTCACAAGAAGATTTTGACTGGGACAAAGTAGACCAACGCGGTTTCGGTTCAGGCTACTCAGCGGCAGAAAAAGCTGAGATGGAAAAAGTATTCGATGGTACATTTTCAAAAACTCCTGAGAAGGAAGTAGTGAAAGCCATCGTTGTAGGCATAGCTGACCGTGAGGTTATCTTAAATGTAGGCTTCAAGTCTGACGGACTTGTACCTTTGTCTGAATTTCGTGATATGCCTAATCTAAAAACAGGCGACGAAGTAGATGTTTATTTGGAAAACAAAGAAGACAGCAACGGACAACTCATTCTGTCACGCCGTAAGGCAAAAATCCTCATGGCTTGGAGCAATATTCAAGGCGCATTGGATACCGACATTATCATTGAGGGTATCGTAAAAAGACGCACAAAAGGCGGCTTGATTGTCGATATCTATGGCGTAGAAGCTTTCTTACCTGGTTCTCAAATTGATGTGAAGCCTATACGCGATTTTGATGTCTATGTAGGCAAGAAAATGGAAGTAAAGGTTATCAAAATCAATTATGCAAATGACAACGTAGTTGTATCGCATAAAGTACTGATAGAGAAAGATCTTGAAGAACAAAAAGCTCAAATTCTCAACAATCTTGAACGCGGTCAAGTACTAGAAGGTGTTATCAAAAACATGACCAACTTCGGTGTATTTATCGACCTTGGCGGTGTAGATGGCTTGTTGCACATTACTGATATTTCTTGGGGAAGAATTACACACCCTGACGAATTGCTTGGATTAGACCAAGTAGTGCGCGTAGTAGTGCTTGAATTTGATGATGATAAACGCCGTATTTCTTTGGGCATGAAGCAACTAACGCCTCACCCTTGGGAATCACTTGGCAATGAAATAGAGATTGGTACAAAACTCAAAGGACGTATCGTAAATGTGGCTGACTATGGCGCATTCTTGGAAGTAATTCCTGGCGTTGAAGGGCTTATACACGTTTCTGAAATGTCTTGGTCACAACACCTCCGCAATCCGCAAGATTTCCTCAATGTAGGCGACGAGCTTGATGCAGTTGTATTGACTATAGACCGCGAAGAGCGCAAAATGTCATTGGGTATCAAACAACTAAGCGAAGACCCTTGGACAAAAACCGACCTCTTGTCGAAATATGCAATGGGTTCAAAACACAAAGGAACTGTACGTAATCTTACTGCTTTTGGCTTATTCATTGAGTTGGAAGAAGGTATTGACGGCTTGGTTCACGTGTCTGACCTTTCATGGACGCGCAAAATCAAACACCCCTCTGAATTTATCCGCGTAGGCGAAATTTTAGAAGTGGTAGTGCTTGAGCTTGATACCGAAAGCAAACGTCTTGCACTTGGACACAAACAACTCGAAGACAATCCTTGGGATACTTTTGAAACCGTATTCACAGTTGGCTCTATACACCGTTGCACAGTACTGAACAAATCAGAAAAAGGTGCAATCTTAGAACTTCCTTATGGTATTGAAGGTTTATGCCCTATGAAACACCTTATTAAAGAAGATGGTACAGAGATAGAAGCAGGCGAAGCTATTGACTTTGTTGTTACTGACTTTGCAAAAGATGATAGGAAAATTGTCCTTTCACATACCAAAATCCATAAAGCGGTAGCTGCTGAAGCGAAAGAGGAAAAAGAAAAAGAACCAAAACGCAAAGCGAAAACAGAAGGCGAAGCAAAAGCAGAAGAACCAGAAACTCTAGGTGATTTCAGCGCACTTGCCTCCCTCAAAGAGCAAATGGAAAAAGAAGCTTAGTATTCTTTTATATTTCCAAAAATATTGTTCATATTTTTATATCCAAAAAAAGCTACCCAATTTGGGTGGCTTTTTTTTTAGCACCAAATTAATTTGATTGAAACATAATATAGCTATTTTTGTAGCATGAACACTATAATCAATACACCTAACGCGCCCGCGCCTATCGGGCCATACAATCAAGCTGTTTTGGCAGGCAACACTTTGTATGTATCGGGGCAAGTAGCCCTCGACGAAGCAGGCAAGATGCTCAATGAAACCCTCGAAACAGAGGCTCACCAAGTTATGCGCAACCTACAAGCTATCCTTGCAGAAGCAGGTATGGGCTTTGGTAATGTAGTAAAATGCGCTATTTTCCTACAAGACTTCAACGATTTTGCACGTGTAAACGAACTATACGGAAGTTATTTTGAAGGCAACTTTCCTGCCCGCGAAACCATACAAGTAAGCCGTTTGCCCAAAGATGCCCGATTAGAAATATCTTGTATCGCAGTAAAATAGACTTCCTGCGAAAGTACCTTTTCCCTCTCTCAAAATGGAGAGAGGGCAGGGTGTGAGGCTTCTAAAAAACACTTTCGCAAGAAGTCTAATA
>JAYTNK010000808.1:0-8689 GCA_043748375.1 Cytophagales bacterium | reverse complement strand
ACATAGAATAGGGGTTGCAACCCCTATTCTATGTAAAAAGGCACTTTTGGAAACCTACAAAAAATTCCCACAATAACTTTCTAAGAACCAGAATATTACTACAAAAATGGTGCTTTTACTATAGTTGCAGGGCAGTTTTTACCGCGAATTTGTACAAATATCTCGCTATTTTCTTTAGAAAATTCTACAGGCACATAGCCCATACCAATCCCTAAGTCCAAACTTGGCGACATAGTGCCTGAGGTTACTTCGCCCAAAACATTGCCTTGCGCATCTACAATAGGGTAGTGGCTACGCGGAATAGATTTTTCACTTAATTTGAAAGCAACTAATTTACGTTTAACACCAGCCTCTTTTTGGGCTTGGAGGTTCGCGCTATTGATAAACGGTTTGGTAAATTTAGTAACCCACCCTAATCCTGCTTCTAAAGGAGAAGTAGTATCGTTTATGTCATTTCCATACAACATAAAGCCTTTTTCTAACCGTAGCGTGTCTCTTGCACCTAAGCCAATAGGCTTGATGTTGTATGCCTTGCCTGCCTCAAAGATAGCGTTCCAAACCTTTTCGGCGTGTTCATTGGGTACATACAATTCAAAACCGCCCGAACCAGTATAGCCTGTCGCTGAAATAGTAATGTTTGGCACACCTGCAAACTCCGCAATTTGGAAAGTGTAATAAGGCATTTCGCCCAATTTTACGGCTGTGAGGGCTTGCATAGCTTCAATAGCTTTTGGCCCCTGCACTGCGAATAGGCAAGTTGTTTCTGAAATGTCTTGCATTTCTGCCCCAAAAGTATTGTGTTGGCTAATCCATGCCCAGTCTTTGTCTATATTGGAGGCATTGACTACGAGCATATATTTTTCGGCATTGATACGATACACCAACAAATCATCTACTGCACCGCCTTGCTCGTTGGGCAGATAGGCATACAATGCCTTGCCGTCAAAAAGTTTCGATGCATCATTTGAGATAACATGCTGAATAAGGGCTAAGGCATTCGAACCTGTAACCATAAATTCGCCCATGTGCGACACATCAAATACGCCAACTGCTTGACGCACAGCAAGGTGTTCTTCTTTGTCAGAACTATAGCGCACAGGCATATTATAGCCTGCAAATTCAACCATTTTACCACCAAGTGCTACGTGGAGGTCATTCAAGGGGATATATTTCATGAGAATAGCGTGAAAATTATAAATGTTAATTAAATAACTTGAGCTTTTAAGATTAGTAAAATATTGACAGGCGATTATTGAACGGCGTACCTCGTACTTCTTATTTCGTATCCCTTTCTTAGAGTATTTTAAAGACGAATTCTCTTAAAATTTCGGCTTCGCTATTGCCACCTGCCTCGATGCCTTTGGCTTGCAAGTCAGTTATACGCAATAAACTGATAGCTTCCAGTAGGTTGTTCGAGTTAAAATTTTGCAAGGCGGCTTTGTAATCTTTTACAAGGAAGGGATTTATTTTCAGGACTTTGGCTAAATTTTGGTCTGATTTGTCCGTTTCTTGTGTAGCGAGCAGGAGCTTTACAAAATACCCAAACAGCATGGCGATGGTAGGCATGAGGGGTTGTTTTTTTGGGTTAGACTCCCAATAAGCTATGATTTTATACGCTTTTTCGCGGTTGCGTTGGGCGATAGCATTTTGCAATTCAAATACATTATAGTCTTTGCTAATGCCTACGTATTGTTCTATGAGTGCCTCATTGATAGGCGTTTCGCGTGCTACATTGATACATAATTTATCCAATTCATTGCTCAATCGAGATAAATCTGAACCCACTGCTTCGGCAAGTAACTGCACTGCTTTTGGCTCGATACTATACTTTTGGTCTTTCAAATAGTTTTGTATCCAAGCGGGGAGTTGGTTGTCGTATAGTTTTTTAGTTTCGACTACCACCGCGTTTTTCTCTATAGTTTTGTAGAGTTTAGAATTTTTGTTTAAGTTTTTATGCTTGTGCGCCAATACCAAAATGGTGCTTGGCTGTGGCTGTGCGATATATGCCTCAAGCAATTTAGAACTTTCGTCTTTGGCAAGGTCGGGCAATAGTTGAAATTCCTTTATAATCACCACTTGTTTGTCTGCCATCATAGGAAAACGTCTTGCCTGCGTGATAACTGTCCCCATACTGATGTCGCGTCCATACAACATAGTTTGGTTAAAACCGCGTTCGGTGGTTGTCAATACGTTTTCTTCTATCAAGGTCGTAATGCGGTCAATATAAAATGCTTCTTCCCCATGCAAAAAATATACGGGGGCGTAGTCTTTCTTTTTGATGTCGCGCATTACATCTTCGGGACTTTTAATCATCATTTAAAAGGTTAAATAATTGCCATAACTTTCAATTCTATGGCTATCGGGGTAGGCAAGGCGTTTATTTCTACTGTGGTACGGCAGGGTTTATTGTCTTTGAAGTATTCGGCATACAGTCGGTTATAGGTAGGGAAGTCTGCTTTCATATTGGTAAGAAATACAGTAACGTCTATGATATTTTCCCAGCTTGAACCTGCGTCTTCGAGTATATAGCGAATGTTTCGGAATACCGAGTGGCATTGGGCTTCGATGTCATAGCTTTCTATCTTGCCTGCCGAGTCGAGTACTACACCAGGTATAGCTTTCATACCTCGTTCGCGTGGGCCCACGCCTGACAAAAACAAGAGATTTCCTACACGTCTTGCGTGTGGATATAGCCCTACGGGTTCAGGGGCGCGGTCAGAGTTAAAAGATTCGAGTTCGTTCATGAGAATGCAAAGATACCACTTTATGGGATATTTGCATCATGCTAAAGGGTAGGAATTAAATAAAATGATGTCTTTAGCTATTAGACTTCTTGCGAAAGTGTTTTTTAGAAGCCTCACACCCTGCCCTCTCTCGATTTTGAGAGAGGGGAAAGGCACTTTCGCAAGAAGTCTAATATCAGTTAAAAGATAACACTACCAAAACATACATAGAGTCATAGCTGTCCAAGGTGGCTATATTCGCTGTAATCACTATAACGAGCCAAAGGACGAACACATTATCTGTAACTCAAACATAAAAACTTTGCAAAACATCAAATAAAATAGGTAACTTTGCGTCTAAGATAAGTTGGGCATTAGAAGGGTGGGGTTTGCTTTTGGAAATTCAAAATTACATCTTTTTCCTGATTTTTTTTCCGACTTTCTTATTTAGCAGACATACTGTTATAAAGATACTTCTATCAATTACGGATTAGGACTTAGCTATCTTCTTGCAGGAATAAGCACACAAAATAGTTTATTAAACAAGCTATAATTTATTTATAGCCATATTTATTAGACAACAATACTGCTTCATACAATAGTAACCTTCTTGCAAAAATCTTTTCTCCTCCCCTAACATTTACTTAATCACTCACTCTTTTATGGCGACTCATACTACGTCTGCTGAAACAAATAAACAAGGTATTTGGGGTATTATTGCCGCCTCTTCGGTAGGTACGCTCATAGAATGGTATGACTTCTACATCTTTGGTAGTTTGGCAGCTTCAGGAATCATTGCCAAACAATTTTTTCCTTCCGACAATCCAACCGCCGCCTTTTTATCGTCCTTAGCTACCTTTGCAGCGGGCTTTGTAGTACGCCCTTTTGGTGCGTTATTCTTTGGTCGCTTGGGCGATTTGATAGGCAGAAAATATACTTTCTTGGTAACACTCCTACTCATGGGAGGGGCGACCTTCTTCATAGGTTTAATACCCAGTTATGCGTCTATTGGCGTAGCTGCCCCTTTATTAGTGCTATTATTACGCTTATTGCAAGGGCTTGCATTGGGTGGCGAATATGGCGGTGCCGCAACTTATGTGGCAGAACACTCACCCAGCAACCAACGTGGCTATTACACAAGTTTTATCCAAACTACCGCCACGCTTGGTCTATTACTTTCTATTGGTATCATTTTGATAGTGCAGGCAAGTTTAGGGAGTACTGCATTTGAGGAGTGGGGATGGCGAATTCCTTTCTTAGTATCTATTTTCTTGGTGGGTGTTTCTTTCTATATTCGTTTGAAAATGCACGAGTCGCCTATGTTCAAAAAGATAAAAGATTCAGGACAAATTGCTAAAAACCCTTTGAAAGAGAGCTTTGCAAAAAAAGATAACCTCAAAATGGTATTGCTTACGCTTTTTGGTGCAACGGCAGGGCAAGGCGTAGTTTGGTACACAGGGCAATATTACGCGCTCGCTTTCATGAATAAAACTTGCAACATAGACTCTATGCAGGCAAATCAAATCATCATGATAGCTATCTTAGCTGTAACGCCTTTCTTTATCGTATTTGGGGCTTGGTCTGATAAAATTGGTAGGAAAGGTATCATGATGGCAGGTATGTTGATGGCAATTCTTGCCTACCGACCTATTTATCAAACTATGTATGAAATAGCTGACTTGAAAACAAAACAAGAAGTGAAAGAGAATACTAAAGTTGCTGAAAAATATGAAGACGTAAAAGGCAACAAGGTAGTAACTAAAACTACAGAAAAGATATTTACTGATGGTACAAAGTACAAAGAAGTTGTTAAAAGCACCATGCTTGCTAATGCCTCTAAGCCCGTAGATATAAAAAAATCTACCCTGTTGAATAGTGGGCATTTTTGGACAATGACCTTCTTGATTTTTATCCAAATATTCTTTGTTACCATGGTGTACGGACCAATAGCAGCGTTTCTGGTAGAGCTATTCCCTACCAATA
Organism: Cytophagales bacterium; assembly: GCA_043748375.1. Classification (GTDB taxonomy): domain Bacteria; phylum Bacteroidota; class Bacteroidia; order Cytophagales; family Microscillaceae; genus RDXI01. The sequence continues at coordinate 3,983 of JAYTNK010000808.1, read as the reverse complement.
TCCGCTACACCTCCATGTCGCTTCCTTATCACGTAGGCAATGGGATTTTTGGTGGACTTACACCTTACATAGCTTCGCGCATTGTGGAGTCAAGCAAAGCAAGTGGCTCGCCTACCTATTATCTCGACGGGTTGTGGTATCCTATAGCTATCGCTTCGGTTAGTTTTGTGATAGGGATGCTTTATCTTTCTAACAAACCTATAAAAGACGATATGTAGCACAATAAGGGGGGTGGTAATTAAGTCTGTAGATTGGTATAAAATGACTCTACCTACCCGCCCTCCTCTCATCTTTTCACTCTCATCTTTCTACTTTATGAACGTTATCAAAAAAATACTCGGATTAGTTTGGATTATCTTAGGTCCTGTGCTTATATCAATAGCAGTAATGCAAGCCAACCAAGAATTAGGTACTGTCAAGCCTGAAAAGTTCCAAGAAACAATGATGTTTTGGGTTATCATTATTACAATATTTGTACCTATTATGGCAGGACTTAGCCTCTTTGGACTGTACGCGCTGAAAGGAGAATATGATAGCAAACAATAAAAGAGTCTATAGACATCAATTATATTTGGGTAGGCAAGATTGAATAAAAAAATGTCTGTCCAAATATTATTAATTTAGTATAAAACGCTAAAAACACAATATCCAGCGTTAAAAACACAATATTCAACGTTAAAAACACAGTATTCAGCATTAAAAATATAATATTCAACGTTAAAAATACAATATCCAGCATTAAAAACACAATATTCAACGTTAAAAACATAACATTTAGCGTTAAAACTATTACATTTATCAATTATATTTGCTTAGTATTTGTATAAAATTACAAACCTAATTAAAAAAATATCATTATGGCTAATCGCATTCACAGCCTCAGCGGATACCTTCACGAGTATCAAAAAAGCGTATTTAACCCCGAAGAGTTTTGGGGAGATGTAGCCGAAAGTTTCTTTTGGCGTAAGAAGTGGGACAAAGTATTGGATTGGAACTTTACTGAACCCAACGTACAATGGTTTGTCAATGGTAAATTGAATATTACCGAAAATATCTTTGAGCGCAATCTCTTTACACATGGCGACAAACCAGCCATTATTTGGGAGCCTAATAATCCCCAAACCCCCAGTCGAACCATTACTTACAACGAATTGTACGAACAAGTCTGCCAATTCGCCAACGTATTGCAGGCGCATGGGGTAGGCAAGGGCGACCGCGTGTGTATTTATATGCCTATGGTACCAGAATCGGCGATAGCTATCCTTGCCTGCGCGAGAGTGGGCGCGATACATTCTGTAGTATTTGCGGGATTTTCAGCGCAATCTCTATCAGACCGCATCAATGATGCTACCGCTAAAATGGTACTCACTTCTGACGGCAATGCACGTGGCGCAAAAGCCATTGAGATAAAGAAAATAGTAGATGAGGCACTCATATCTTGCCCTTCTGTCGAAAAAGTCATCACGCTGAAGCATACCAACTCGCCTGTAGAAATGAAAGAAGGGCGTGATATTTGGTGGCACGAAGCCATCGAGGGCGTTAGCACGAAGCACAAGGCTACCGAAATGGATAGCGAAGATATGCTTTTTATTCTCTACACTTCTGGCTCTACAGGCAAGCCCAAAGGTGTAGTGCATACTATAGGCGGTTACATGGTTTATACCGCCTATACGTTCCAAAACGTTTTCCAATACAAACAAGGCGATGTGTTTTGGTGTACTGCAGATATTGGTTGGGTTACGGGACATTCATACATCGTTTACGCGCCGTTGCTTTGTGGGGCTACTACCGTGATGTTCGAGGGCATACCTACCTATCCCGAACCTGATAGATTTTGGGAAGTGATAGACAAGCATAAAGTAACGCATTTCTATACCGCGCCCACAGCCTTAAGGTCTTTGATGAGTTTTGGCACAGAACCCATACAAAAACATAGCCTTGCCTCCCTGAAAGTACTTGGTTCAGTAGGCGAGCCTATCAATGAAGAAGCATGGCATTGGTACAGCCTGCATATAGGCAAGGGAAATTGCCCTATAGTAGATACTTGGTGGCAAACCGAAACAGGCGGGATTATGATGTCGCCTTTGGCGGGCATTACACCTACTAAACCCGCTTATGCTACGTTACCGCTCCCCGGTGTTCAGTTGATGATTGTGGACAACGAAGGCAAGGAGCTAAAAGGCAACAATGTAGAAGGCAATCTTTGCATCAAATTTCCTTGGCCTTCTATGCTCCGCACCACATACGGAGACCACGAAAGATGCCGACAAACTTATTTTGAAACTTTCAAAGGCTTGTACTTTACAGGTGATGGCGTGAAACGTGATGCAGATGGATATTATCGTATTTTGGGTAGGGTAGATGATGTCATGAACGTGTCAGGACATAGACTTGGCACTGCGGAAGTGGAAAACGCTATCAACTCGCACCCTTTGGTTATCGAGTCGGCAGTAGTGGGCTATCCTCACGATATTAAGGGACAAGGTATTTATGCTTACATTATCCTTGATGCTGCCGCGAAAGACCATGACCCTGACAAAATTCGCCAAAGTATTTTGGTAGCAGTTACCAAAGTTATTGGAGCTATAGCCAAACCTGATAAAATCTTGCTCGTTTCGGGCTTGCCTAAAACACGCTCTGGCAAGATAATGAGGCGCATCTTGCGCAAAGTAGCCGAAGGCGATTTTGCCAATTTGGGCGACACCTCTACCCTGCTCAACCCCGAAATTGTAGATGAGATAAAATTTAAAGCAATGGAGTAGCAAAGATGCGGAACTACTAAACAAAACGCTTAAATTTAGCTATTCAAATCTCACAATAACTTTCTAAAAACTAAATAAAACCAATTTTCTTTCCTGTAACACTACCTAAAATGCTGGCTAAAAGAATAATTCCCTGCCTCGATATCAAAGATGGGCAGACCGTAAAAGGTGTAAATTTTGAAAACCTACGACTCGCGGGAGACGCGGTTGAACTTGCCTGCCGTTACGCAGCAGAAGGGGCAGATGAACTGGTTTTCTTAGACATTACGGCTACCGTAGAAAAACGAAAAACGCTTATTTCCCTTGTGCAACAAGTTGCTCAGCAGCTTAATATTCCATTTACCGTAGGCGGTGGCATCAGCCAAATAGCTGACGTAGAGGCATTATTGCAAGCAGGTGCAGATAAGATTTCCATCAATTCATCTGCAGTTCGAGAGCCTTCATTGATAGAAGACTTGGCAAAACGGTTTGGTAGTCAATGCGTTGTATTGGCAATTGACACCAATTTTTATGAAAATGATTGGTACGTATATGTGCAGGGAGGCAAAATACGCACAGACTACAAACTTTTTGATTGGGTACGTGAAGGAGAAGCGCGCGGGGCAGGCGAGGTTTTGCTCACTTCTATGCGCCATGATGGTACAAAAAATGGTTTTGCGTGCGAACTTACCTCCCAAGTTTCTGAAATGTTGCACATACCCGTCATTGCTTCAGGTGGGGCAGGCAAGATGGAAGACTTCGCCACGGTATTTACGGCAGGCAAGGCAGATGCAGCACTTGCAGCAAGCGTTTTCCATTTTGGCGATATAGCTATTCCGCACTTAAAGCAATACCTTCGCCAACAAAATATTATATGTAGATAACTATTTATTAAAATTAAATAATTTTTATATGAGCAAGGGTATGCGTATAATAGGCGTGTTGCAAATTAAAAATACCCTGCTCATCGAGCACATCTATACGTACTGTGTCTAAAGCGTGTGCAATGGCTAAATTTTTGCCCGCAGGTAATTGAATGTCAAATGGTAAGGCATCTTTTTGACTGAGTATAATGCCTACATGGATAATTCGCCCCTCGCGTTCAAAAAACGCAAGATTACCTGTTTTTGCAGAAGCTATCGCTACCGTTTCGCCTTGCTTAGCTTGTTGTGCAGCATCACGTTCAAGGCGTATACCAAGCGGTTTATACAAATTTTGGGTGAAGCCTGAACAATCTATGCC
>JAYTNK010000807.1:0-4537 GCA_043748375.1 Cytophagales bacterium | reverse complement strand
TCCAAAACGGCGGTCGCATAAACGTTCTATCAGTTTATAGTCTTGGGCAGGAAAGGTAAGACTGCGATTGTCTATCATCACAAAGTCGTTGCCTGTGCCTTGATATTTAGAGAAATGAAACATTTGCAAAGCACGTTCTTTTTTTCAAAAATGCCAAATATTTTTTCCGAATATAGCTGTTTTTGCGAAAATCCTATATGGTTTTGAAAGCTAAAATAGCTAACTTTGCAACGGCACTTTTCAATACCAACAACAGATAGCCTTTTTCGCGGGGTTGTTGGTGTCGAAAAGTGCAGTAGCGGAATGTTTTTGAAATAAAAAAGTTTCTGCACTTTTCTAACAACAACGGCAGAAAGCAGGCAAATTTTTGTTTTGTAGTAAAAAATAGGTGGTTTTGTAACAGTTTTAGCGTGGTTTGTTCGCTTACGCGAGAAAGGCTTCAGTTAGGTAGGCACGAGCGAGGATGGTTGCGCCAGTGGGGTTACTGCTCAACTTTTTATTTTTATAATAAGTAGTTTTTTATTGTCTTTTTGAAAATTCTTTCATAACTTTGTAAAAAACATAATCAATGCTTCGCAAAGGGTAAAATTTTGTTTTCAAAAATTTTGTAAGTATTTGATTATCAGTTTTTTATTTGCTATTTAGAAATAAATTATTCCACTTTAGATTTCCCTTTTAATTATGGCAGTTACGCAAAAGAATAAGTTAGATAACTACTCTAAATATTATTTCATACACACTATAAAAGGCGTAAACAAGCTTATATTAGGTGATAATTTAATCAATGCATACATAGATAAAGATAGGACAAAATATAACTTGTACGTAGAGTGTACAAGTGAGTCACAAGTGTTAAAGAATCACCCTAATTTGAAGAATGAAATAAGTGGTAATGGAGATAATATAATCTATATATTTGAAGTGCCAAGTAAATATAGAAAGAATTACAACTATTTAAGGAATGATGAAGTGAATAAGTTTGAAAGTTGGTTTGTAGATGAAATAACCAAACTTTCAGGATATAGTTACAGAAGGAAGGAAGCAGATACACACCATACCACCTCCCAGTTAGCACAAATAGAATCAGACGGTATTATTTCATTTATTATGTGGAAACTGTATGACATATACCAATTAGACCTCTATGATGACTTTATGGATGTGCCTGATGTTAGTTATAATTCTCCTATTAGAAACTGGGAGGATTATATAAAGTTATTCACAGATGTAAGAGCAAAGAAAAAGATTTCAGAAATAGAAAATAAAAAGAATAAAGAGATGATAATGAGTATAATGAATGAGAATTTCAAAGCAGTAAGAATAAACGAAGAAGAATTTATTGAGAGTTATAAGACAGAAAAAGAAAAAAAACTACAAGCCATCAAAAACCTAAAGACTATCTATGAAAACATAATAGTCCTCTATAGTCAGCAAGATAATCTGCAAGACACAGTAGATAAATTGCTCGACCACTTGTCAATGACTATTAAAGAAATAGCAGCACTTAAACAAATACTATAAAATTGCCTTATGAATATTCAAAATATCAATCAAAATCTATCAGAACTTACTGATATCCAAGATAACGCCCTTCGATTGTTGTATTTGCGTGATTATCGTAACACTTACACGCAATTATCAGAAAGCGAAAAAGATGTATTGCGACAAGAGTCTAAGTCATTAGCCCAAAAATTGATACAAGATACTCAAATCCTTTTAGGCGAGCAGGTTATTGCTTAAAAATGAAACGCGCTCAAAAGGTGCGTTTTTTTATGTTCTGCCGTTGATTCCTATGACATTTGCAAATTTTCCTTAGTTTTTCTGCCGTTGTTGGTGTTTAGAAAAGTGCAGACGAATCTATATTTTACACAAATTTAGCTACTGTACTTTTCGACACCAACAACCGACAGCCTTTTTCGCGGGGTTGTTGGTGTCGAAAAATTGGGTAGGCAAGTGTAGCTATAGGACAAAATTACGCCCAATTTTTCTAAACACCAACAACGGCAAAACTTTCGAAGAACTGATATTGTTAAAAAAGAAGAGAGAATATGGTTTTGAAAGCTAAAATAGCTAAATTTGCAACGGCACTTGTAAAATTAAATGTATTTGTACAATTTATGCCAAAAAATACGCCATGATACGTTTCCTTTTTATATGTGTTTGCTTTTTTTGCCACTTTTTAGCGCAAGCACAAATTACTATACAGGGATTAGTAGTATATGCTCAACCAACAGCTACCAAACCCGAGCCTGTAGCAGGAGCGGCGGTGTATTGGCTTGGGGCAAAACAAGGTACAGTTACTGATGTGGCAGGCAAGTTTAGTTTGGTCAAAATGCCTCAACATACACAATTAGTCGTAACCTTTGTGGGCTGTCAAAATGATACGATAACCGTTGGGACTGACGCTTTTGTAACCATTACCCTCGTTTCTCATAATACCTTGCAAACCGTAACGATGTATGACCCCAACCTGAAAAAAGCCACCATAAATGCAATAGAGGTTATAGGCAAGAAAGAGCTACGCAAAGCGGCGTGTTGCAATCTTTCTGAAAGTTTTGAAACCAATGCTTCAGTAGATGTTTCGACTACTGATGCTGTAAGTGGCACTAAACAAATCCGTTTATTAGGGCTTGATGGCACTTATGCGCAAATTATGTGCGAAAATATGCCTTTTGTGCGAGGGCTTTCTGCCCGAGGTGGCTTGTATTTTATACCAGGTACTTGGATTAAATCTATAGACATCAATAAGGGTGCAGGTTCGGTGGCAAATGGCTATGAATCTATCACGGGGCAAATTAATATCGAGCTTGCCAAGCCTGAAAATAGTGAGAAGTTATTGTTAAATTTGTATGCTAATAATGGTGCAAGGATAGAAGCGAACATAAATTATGCCCAAAAAATAGCCGAAAGATGGCATACAAGCATTTTGGCACACCATAGCCGAAACGACATGGCGATGGACTATAACCAAGACGGCTTTATGGACAATCCAAAGTTTGCGCAATCCAATGTTATAAATCGGTGGAAATATCAAGACAACCGCATGGAATCAGACATCGGTTTTAAAGCTTTATATGAGGATAAAACAGCAGGGCAGGCAAGTTTTGACCATGCTACAGGGCAAACACATGACTTCAATACACCTTATGGTGCTAATTTTCGGACTACCCGCTTGGAAGGTTTTGCTAAAACAGGCTTTTTTTTAGGTGAAAACGAAGCAGGGCATATAAACAAAAGTTTAGGGATTATCTTGAACTATACACATCAACGCCAAAACTCTATTTGGGGGGTAAATAAGTATGAAGGCGCACAAAATTCCGTTTTATTGAACGCTATTTATCAAACCGAATCTACTAAAGGAAACACGTGGCGTTTAGGCACAAGCCTAATGTCTGACGAGTTTCAAGAACTATACCAAGAAAATCATCATGCGGCACACTTGCCTAATGTACATCCTGCCGCCTACTTTAACCGCAAGCGCAGAGAGTTCGATATAGGGGTATTTTCAGAATACAATTATACAAGTAAAAACAAAAAGTTGGGTATAGTCGCAGGTCTGCGGGTAGATAATCATAATCTTTGGGGACTGTTTCTCACACCTCGCCTGCACGCCAAATATGCGTTTGCCACTAATACCATTTTGCGATTATCGGGTGGACGTGGGCAACGAACAGCTAATCCCTTGATAGAAAATGCCAGTTACTTGATTAGTTCGCGTAAATTATACTTGCCTACCGCGCCTTTGCAAGAAATAGGGTGGAATTATGGTGGCAGTTTTTCACATAAATGGTTTATAGGGGCTACTCATGCTACGCTTACGTTAGATTTTTACCGCACAGATTTTGAGAAACAAGTTATTGTCGATATGTTTACCCATTCGCAGGAGATTATAATAACCGCTTTACAAGGAAAGTCATTTGCCAATAGCTTTCAAGTAGGGCTGGATTATGAAATTCACGAAAAACTTACAACTCGTCTTGCCTACAAATACTATGAGGTGCAAGCTGATTATCGTTCTTTGGGGCTTCGCAAGCTGCCTTTTATACCCGACCATCGCCTGTTGAGCCATACGAGTTATACAACCCCTAACGAAAAGTGGGCGTTTGACTTTACAGCCGAGTATTTTGGTAGGCAAATCTTGCCTACGACTATGGGCAATCCTGTAGAGTTTACACGTCCCACACGCTCGCCTGCCTATATCCTGATAAATGCCCAAATTACCCGTAAATTGGGCAAAAATAATCAGTGGGAAGTGTATATAGGAGGAGAAAATATAGGTAATTATCGCCAACAAAACCCTATCATTCAAGCAGATAACCCTTACGGCAATTATTTTGACGCAGGGCAGGTGTATGCACCTATTTTTGGGGCAATGGGTTATGTAGGGGTGCGTTTTACGATAGAATAATTGATACCAAAAAAATTGCCAAAAATGCTATAGTGTTAGAATATTAGGACTCCATTTCATAGGGCAGGGCTGTTAAATTCTCCGAAACAGTTTTGCGTTTGCCAAATTTAATGTCTCACCCCCTGCCCC
>JAYTNK010000806.1:0-25777 GCA_043748375.1 Cytophagales bacterium | reverse complement strand
TGCGGGGCGCTAAATTGTATAAAAGACGCTTACAGTGTGGCTATTCCGTAATAACTTTCGAAGAACCATAAATTTTTTTTGACAATTTTTGCGGAGGTAAGGCTGAAAATCTACCCTACAGACTTTCGCAAAAATTGTCAGACAAGCATAAAGACGTTATTTATTTAACAATTTTATCGATAAAATTTTCGATTAACTTTAGTCCTTTTAGCCCTTTTTCTTTGTAGCAACTAAAAACTTCTTTTTTATTTTGAACGAATGCTTTTTTGATGGCTTTAGTGCGCATGGGTTTATCGATGAGCATGGCTTGTAGTTCAGCTTCAGGATAGGTGGCTAAATCTTTTTTGATGGCAGGCAAGAGGCAGTCGCATATTGCGCCATCTTTGAGTTCGCCTTTTACAGCAAGGTTCAGAAGCAACTTACCTATGATGGGTACAACATCATTAGCATGTGCAGTTATCATGTCTTTTGCATCTTGGCAAGCGACCTTACTTACGTTTTCGGCTGCTTCTGACTTTTTGCTTGCTTCATTTTGGCAGGCGGGCAATAGCAGTACGAAGAGTAAAAGGGTGGTGGTGTAGCTTAATTTAGAGTGTTTCATATAGATTTTTTTAGTATGCTCAAAGATAGGCATTTTTGTTTACGCAGGTATATTTTTGGCTATATTTATAAAAAAATAGTAGTACTTAACATAACATAAATTATGTAAATAATATATTTTAATTTTTAACAGTTTGATTATCAATTATTTACGTACTTAATAAAAAAAAATATAATTTTTCTTTGAATTTGTAGTATAATGTTCATTTTTAATTTATAGTTTTGCGCCGATTATATAACTTGGTACTCATAGGCTACAAATCGTTTTTCTAACTTGCCTGTCCTGCCCTACCCGATTGTATGAATGTTTTACTCAAAATCACTTTTGTAATTTTATGAATCAGATTTATCCATTAAAATCAAAAACCTATAGAACCCGTATAGCTTGGCTATTGGGTGTGTTGTGTTGGATAGGGCTTGGGACTGTACAAGCACAGATAGGCGTTACAGTTACTGGTGCCACTACAACACCTGCTTTAGCGGCAAGTTACACATCATTAGCCAACGCTTTAACAGCTTTGAACGCTACGACTGCAATGAGTGGATCTGTTATCTTAACTTTAGACGCGGGAACTTCTGAAATAGCTCCTCCAACAGGTTTAGTTTTGGGAAGTACTACTTTAAATTCTGTATTGAGTGCTACAAATACTATCACTATAGTAAAAGCATCAGGTGCTGCTACTATACTTAACGCTGGTGTGGGTACAGCTACTCCCGCAAGCATATCCCCTGATGGTATATTGAGTATCAGAGGGGTAAATTTTGTTACGATTGATGGTTTGACATTTACAGATGGCAATACAACCAATCCTGCTACTATGGAGTTTGGTGTAGGGCTTTTTAAAGCAAGTGCGGGAGATGGTTGTAATAATAATACTATTCAAAACTGCGTTTTTAATATGCAACGTGTTAATAATGCGAATACTACTGCCCCCATGTTGGAAGGCTCTGTAGCTATTTTGGTTATTAACTCTACGGCTATTGCGGCTACGACTTCACTTACACCTACCAATGGTGGGACTTTAGCTACTAACGGCACGAACTCTAATAATAAATTCTATACCAACACCATCAATGGGGGTAATTATGGTATAGCGATAAGCGGATTTGCGGCTTCTGCGGGCGTAGGGCCTGCACCTGTAGCGACTACATTCTTAGGCGATTTGGGTAATGATATAGGTGGTGCGAGCGCAGGCACAGGAAACACTATTTTGAATTTTGGCGGTGGTGGTGCGATCAATGTATCAGCTGGAATAAGAGTAAACAATGGGTGGTCGACCAATATATCTTTTAACACCATTGACAACAACAACGGTACAGGAGTAAATCATGCTACTACTTTAAGGGGCATATTTGCGCAAGCAGGCACAAGTGCGAATGCCACGATTACGAATAACACGGTAACTGTTCGTGGGGGTGGAACAACAAGTGCTTTAACTGCCATTGACAATGGCATTGGTTCTACTACAGCATTAAATACTATCAATATCAATAACAATACCATCAGATTTTCTTATACAACTGCCACAACGGGTGTTTTTATTGCTGTTAGCAATTCTTCTAGTGCTGCTTCTGTAAATATCAACACCAATAACATTCAGCAGTTAGCAAGTACAAATTATCCAACAACAGGCACAGTACCAGTGATTGTTGGTGGTTCGCCAGGAGGCACTTTGAATATAAACAATAACACAATTTCCAATTTTAATATGACATCATCTGCTGGTGGAACATTAAGATGTATTACAGCTTCAACACCAACAGGCTTATATACTTGTACAGGCAATACAATTACCAACTTGAGTTATGCCACTGCAGGTTCTACAGGTAGTATTACAGGTATTTATAACTTGGCTTCTGCAACTCTCCAAAACTGGAACAATAACATCATTAGTAATTTTTCTACACCAGGTACGGGTACGCTCAATGGAATTCAGAATAACACAACTGTGGGTACATTTCAGTGTAGGAATAACCAAATTTTTAATTTTAGTACTACTGCTGGCGGTGCGGGCGGTTTTACAGCTAATGGTATCAATTGGTCTAATGCTACTGTTGATATTACTGGGAATATTATATATGCGATAAATAGTACAGGAACGACAGGGGGTGTGGGTGGAACAATAAATGGTATCACACATTTAGGTGCTGCTACAGTTACGCGCAATGCCATCTATAATTTATCATCAAATAGCACCAATGTAACAGTCGTTGGTATCAATATAAGTGCTTCAGGAATAAATACGATTAGCAATAACTTGATTGGAGATTTAAGAGCTCCAAATTCTACAGGAAATGGCTCGATTAGTGGCATTATTGTCACGAATGGTACTACCAATAATATTTTTCATAATACGGTCAATATCGCTGCCACTACTACAAGTACAACTACTTTTGGAACCAGTGCTATTTATTTTAGTAGCTCAACGCCCATAAATAATGTCCGCAATAATATTTTTGTAAATACTTCAGCTTCTGGTCCAACGGGTGGGTTTGCTGCAGCTATTCGTTATATTGGTGCGCCAACCGCTACCAATTTTCCAGCTACCAACAACAATAACTTGTATTTTGTAGGTACACCATCAGTTACCAAGTTGATTTATGGTGAAGCAGCAACAGGTACACCAACTAATCCACAACAGACTCTTACTAATTACAAGATTTATATTTCGACAACACTCCCCGTTGCAGGAAGAGAGGGTGCTTCCGTTTCGGAGAATCCTTTATTTGTAAGCACTACAGGTTCAAATCCCATTACCAATTTCTTGATGTACGATACAAGCATGGCTTTGCAATTAGAGCAAGGTGGTGCAACGGGAACAGGAGTATCTACTGATTATACAGGAACTGCCGTTAGATGCCCTGGTGCCTGCCCCGGTAGTGCTTCTACCCCTGACATGGGTGCTTGGGAATTAAACGGTTTACCACTCGATTTAACAGCTCCTACCATTACTTATACAGCTTTGCTTAGTGTTTGCACTTCCACACCTTCGCGTGTATTGGTGGCTACTATTACAGATGCAAACGGTGTACCTACTTCAGGTGCGGGCTTGCCTATGCTGTATTGGCGATTAAATGCAGGTGCTTACACAGGTGTACAAGCCGTTTCATTGGGCAGCAATCAGTATCAATTTACCTTCGGATCTACGACTAATTCGAATGATGTGGTGTCTTATTATATAGTGGCACAAGACAACGTGGGCACACCCAATGTGACTTCATTTCCTGTTTTAGGGGCGAGTGGCTTTTCTGCCAACGCGCCTACAGCCACTACACCAACTACCACCCCCTCTGCCTACACCCATGCGATAAGTTTAGCGGGTACTTACAATGTAGGGGCAGGGCAAACATATACCACACTTACAGCGGCAGTAAATGCTTACAATAGTTTTTGTTTGTCTGGTGCGGTTACGTTTGTTTTGACAGATGTTAATTATACAAGCCCTAGTGAAACGTTCCCTATTGTTATCAATGCTAATCTGCAGGCAAGTGCTACCAATACTTTGACGATACGCCCAGCGACAACCTCCACTATTTCAGGGAGTAATGCAGGCACGCTTATTCGTTTGAATGGTGCGCGATTTGTAACCATTGATGGAAGCAACACTGTAGGTGGTACGACCAAAGATTTGACGATTACGAATACCAACACTACAACCCCTAACGCTATTTCTATAGTTTCTTTGGGTGTAGGAGCAGGTACTTTGAATAGTGCTATTCGGAATTGCAATATCACACAGGCGTATCAACGAGTGTAACGTATGGTATTGCTGTGGGTGGTTTGACACCTGGTACAGCAGGCGCAGACAATGATAATATTACTATTCAAAATAATGCTATCACGGTAGCTTCTGTAGGCATCTATGCGAATGGTACAGCTTCAGTAAGCGCAGGTGGATTGGATAATTTATCCCTCATGGGTAATAGCGTAACTACCACCAACACTGTCGCTACTATAGGCATTCAAGCAGGCAATGCTTTGAACAGTGCTATTACAGCCAATACCATCAGTGTGGAAACAAGTACATTTACCCAACCTGTTGGAATTTCCTTGGAAACGGGTTTTGTATCCTCTACAGTTACACAGAATACAATTACTAAAGTTTTAGTAACGGACGCTGGAGGATATGGAGGTAGGGGCATCACTATAGGGACAGGCACGGCTACGAGTAACTTGACTGTAGCAAACAATGTAATCTATGGTGTAAATGGCTCTAATTGGAGTGCTTTTAGTAATTCATCTTCTATGGGTATTGGGATTGGTGTATCTGGAGGAGGATCTTTGACGACCACTACAGGAGGTGTAAACTTCTATTATAATACTGTAAATATGACAGGCAGCATGGGAACTGCTTCAACAACAGCTTTAACAACTGCTTTGTATGTGGGTAGCGGAGCAAGTGCGTTGAATGTTCAAAATAATATTTTGGTGAATACACAGGTAGCTACCAGCGCAACACAAAAAAACTATGCGATTTATGCGGCTGTTGCGAATACAGCTTTTACCAATATCAATAACAATGCTTATTTTGTTAGCAATACTTTCAATGCGGCATCTGCGGTGCTTGGCTTTATAGGTGGTGATAGAACTGATTTACCAGCTATTGTGGCAGGCTTTGGGCAAAATGCAAGTTCTATATCTGCAAGTCCTTTATTTACCTCATCTACTAACTTACTGCCTACCAATATTGTTATAGACAATAAAGGGGCTGTTATCGCTATTACAACAGACATACTCAACATCACAAGGTCTGTGAGCACGCCTGATGTGGGTGCGTATGAATTTGTTGGGGTAGATTTAGTGCCACCTGTTATTTCTTATACAGCCTTGAGCAATGTGTGTGCTTCTACCCCTTCACGTGTTTTAGTGGCTACTATTACAGACATTAGTGGTGTGCCTACATCAGGTGCAGGCTTACCTATGTTGTATTGGCGTTTGAATGCGGGTGCTTACACGGGTGTACAAGCCGTTTCATTGGGTAGTAATCAGTATCAATTTACCTTTGGACCTGCGACTGTTGCCAACGATATCATATCTTATTATGTGGTGGCGCAAGATACCTACTCTACAGTCAATTTTGCGTCATTCCCTGCTTTGGGCGCGAGCGGTTTTTCTGCCAACCCTCCTGCAGCTACTACGCCTCCAACAACACCTAGTAACTACACACATGGACCTGGATTGGTGGGTACTTATACTGTAGGTGCTACAGGCAATTACTCTACTCTGACTGCAGCCATCACTGCTTTTAATGCTGGTTGCGAAACAGGTGCTGTGGTGTTTGAATTGATAGATACAAGTTATCCATCTGAAACATTCCCTATTGTTATCAATCAAATACCTAGTGCTTCTACCAATACCTTAACTATTCGCCCTTCTTCTACAGTAGGCGCGGTAACCATATCAGGCAGCCATGCTACTTCATTGATAGATTTAAATGGAGCGGATTATGTTACTATCAATGGTACGAATGGTACAAGTACTTTGACAATTTCAAATATTGCGGTGGGGACTACAGCCAATACTATTCGTTTATTGGGCGATGCTACTTTTAATACCATTACTAATGCGACTGTGTTAGGTTCGGGCAGCGTGTTAGGCGCAGCAGTAATCAATGTAGGAAGTGTTGTAACCACAGGCAATAACAACAATACCTTTAGCAATAATACCATTAGTGCAGCGGGTCTTAATTTCCCTACCACAGGTATTATTTCTTTTAGCGGTAGTGCTATCACTAACGCCCAAAATACTATAACAAATAACAACTTTGTTAACATTTTTAATCCAATCTCGGAATTTAGTGCCATTAATATTAATGGGGGTAATACTGCTTGGACTATTACTAACAATAAGATATTTCAAACCGCTTTGAGGACGGTTACAGCCGCTTCGAGTTCAGTCGGAATTTCAATCACTTCAGGCACAGGATATACCATCAATAATAATGTGATAGGTTTTGCAGATGCTTTAGGTAATGGAACTACTACTTATACAAGTACGCTTGCGTTTAATTACACTCCTATTGCGATTGGAGGTTTGGTAGTGGGTGTTGTCAATAATGTGCAGGGTAATATAGTAGCCAATATTAACATAACTACTGCAAGTGTCGCAGCTATGTTTAATGGTATTTTCTTGGCAGGAGCAGGTGATGTAAATGTGGGAACAGTCACCCCCAATATCATAGGTTCTGCTACAGGTACAGATGCTATCAGCATAACTGCGAGTGCAAGTGGCGGAACGTTTTTTGGTATTCGCAATACAGCGACAGGTATCATTAACATAAGTAATAATATCACTGGCTCGATGACTGCCATAGGGAGCACACCAACTGTGGCGTTGAGCGTCATAGGCATTAATTCAAGCGCAGGTACTAATATTATTACGGGCAACGCGATAGGAAGTGCCGACACCCCTAGCAGTATCAACTCAAGTACAGTTGCTACAGCAGGCTCACAAACTGTTTTAGGTATTTCAGCAACATCTTCATTGCCTACTACTATCTCAAATAATACAATATCTAACCTGAATCAAGCATCGACTACTGTAGGAGCGGTTGTGCGAGGCATTGTTTATTCGGGTTCGGGTGCTGGTATTATTAATGGAAATACCGTAAGCAATCTATTTGGAGCGAGTGCTAATACAGCTCAAACGGGTATTAGTAGCGTAACAGGTATCGCCTCAACAGGTTTTGCACCTACGATTACGATAAGCCAAAACACTGTTTTTGCGCTTGCTAATCTAAATGCGGGAGCCGTTGCCACCCATGTTTTGGGTATTGGGTATTCAAGTGCTACGGCAGGGACTATCTCTAAAAACAAAGTATATGATATCAGAAATGCTTCCACTATGGCGATCGCGACAACACCTCCTACAGCTGTAGGGATCTTGTTGAGAACAGGCGGAGTTACGGTAGCGAATAATATGGTATCTTTAGGAGATGCAGAAACCACCAATACGATTTTCATAGGCATTAGCAATAATGTTACTACTACGCTTCTCAATATATACCACAACAGCGTGTATATCGCAGGAAGTGCTGGTTCTGGAGCATTACCTTCCTTTGGTTTTTCAAGGGCAGATTTTTCGGCTACTGCTGTTACATCTCCTGTAGATATTCGCAATAATATATTTTATAATAATCGTTCAGGAGGTACAGGCATACATTACGCTATAGGTAATAATTTTGGCGCAACTGCAAGCGCAACAGGTTGGGGAGCAAATGCTTCTAATTACAATCTTTTGTACGCAGCAGTGGCAGGCAATATCGGGCATTGGACAACCGCTTTAGATTTTACGGGCTGGAATACAGCCTCTGCGGGTGGTGCGAATTCTATCTCAAACACACTAGGATTTTTTGACACTGTTGCAGGAGATTTGCACCTAATTGCGCCTTATACCGTGCCATTTGACGGGTTGGGTATAAATATACCTACTATATTAGATGATTTTGATGGGCAGGCAAGAGCAAGTAACACCCCTATAGATATGGGTGCCGATGCAGGTAATTTTTTTGAGTATCCTACCATTACTTATACACCTTTAGGAAATAACTGTTCTACAGGGGCAACATCATTGGTGGCTAATATTTCAAATGCTAATGGCGTACCCACGTCTGGTACTGGTTTGCCGAGATTGTATTGGAGAATAAATGCAGGCGGATACCAATCTTCTGTAGCTACTTCATTAGGTAGTGGCAATTACCAATTTAGTTTAGGTACTGGTTCTGTAGTGAGCGATGTGATATCATATTATATTGTGGCACAAGATAACTTTGGTAACGTGGGTTCAACACCCGCTTTAGGTGCGAGCGGATTTTCGACTAATCCTCCTGCCACTACTACTCCTCCTTCCACTCCTTCCACTTATACTAATATTCCAACTCTTGTAGGCACCTATTTGGTAGGCGCGACAGGATTTTACCCTACGCTTACTGCGGCAGTAAATGCGTACAATACAAATTGTTTAGGTGGTGCGGTTACATTTGCTTTGAAATCTGATTATACAAGCACTGGTGAAACATTCCCTATTGTTATCAATGCCAATGCACAAGCAAGCACTATCAATACACTTACCATACGACCAGATGCTGGCGCAACCCCTACTATTTCAGGCACTAGCACAAGTGCGCTCATCCGTTTGAATGGGGCTCGATTCGTAACCATTGATGGAAGCAATACCGTAGGTGGTACGACCAAAGATTTAACGGTTACGAATACTAACACTACAGGAATTTTTGGTACAATGTCTATAGTGTCTTTAGGTGTAGCGACAGGTACTTTGAATAGTGCTATTCTGAATTGCAACATCAGCACAGGTGTATCAACGGGTTTAACGTATGGTATTGCTATTGGTGGACTAACACCTGGCACATCGGGCGCAGACAACGACAATATTACTGTTCAGAATAATGCCATCACGGTAGCGTCTGTAGGCATTTATGCGAATGGTACCGCATCAGTAAGTGTGGGTGGGTTGGATAATTTATCCCTTATTGGTAATAGTGTAAACACAACCAATACCGTTGCTACTATTGGTATTCAAGTGGGCAATGCTTTGAATAGTGCTATCACAGCCAATACAATCAGTGTGGAAACAATTGCTTCTACACAACCTGTTGGTATTTCGTTGGAAACGGGTTTTGTTTCTTCTGCTGTTACACAAAATATCATCACCAAAGCTTTAACAACTGCTACAGGTGGGTATGGAGGTAGAGGCATCACTATAGGCACAGGCACTGCTACGAGTAACTTAACTGTAGCGAACAATGTGATATACGGTGTGAACGGCAGTAATTATAGCTCATTCACTAACTCATCATCTATGGGTATTGCGATTGGTATGATTGGTGGTTCAGGCACTTTAACAACTACCACAGGAGGCGTAAACTTATATTATAATAGCGTGAATATGGCAGGTAGCTACACTTATGCTACTCCTTGTATAACAGCGGCTCTTTATGTGGGTGTTGGGGCTTCTGCTTTAGATGTACGTAATAATATATTCGTTAATTCTTTGAATAACACAGATACAGGAACAGGTGTAGGTTCAAAAAACTATACGGTGTATTCAGC
Organism: Cytophagales bacterium; assembly: GCA_043748375.1. Lineage (GTDB taxonomy): Bacteria > Bacteroidota > Bacteroidia > Cytophagales > Microscillaceae > RDXI01. The sequence goes on along the minus strand of JAYTNK010000806.1, from coordinate 16,108 downwards.
AGGAACTAATACAGCCTTTACAACTTTGAATAACAATGGTTATTTTGTAAGTGGTACGCAGGGAGTATTAGGCTTTATAGGCAGTGATAGAACAAATTTAGCGGGTGTGGTAACAGGCTTTGGACAAAATGCCAATGCTGTGAATGCCAATCCTACTTTTGTATCTCCTACTAATTTGCTACCTACTTCGTGTGCTTTAGATAACAAGGCAGTAACGATTGGAGGCATTACTACAGACTTCGCAGGTATCACAAGAACTGCTACGCCCGATATAGGCGCGTACGAATTTGCGTCAGTTTTAACGATTGCACCTGCTACTTTGTCTAATGCTACTTTAAATGCAGCTTATACCCAAGCATTGACGCAAACGGGCATAGCTGGCACACTTACTTGGTCAGTTTCAGCGGGTGCCTTGCCTACAGGTATGACGTTGAGTGCGGCGGGTTCGCTTTCGGGCACGCCACTCATGGCAGGCACTTTCAATTTTACGGCACAAGTTACAGATGGGATTTGTACAACTACAAGAGCCTATGCTTTAGTAGTAGATTGCCCTGTTACCACTATCTCGCCTGCTACTTTGTCTAACGGTACTTTAGGTTCGGCTTATACACAGACCTTAACTACCAATTTGATAGGAACTATCACTTGGTCTGTAAGTGTTGGTAGTTTACCTACTGGAGTTTCGTTGAATACAACTACAGGTGTATTGTCAGGCACGCCTACAGTGGCAGGGTTATTCAATTTTACAATAGATGCTTCTTCTTCAGCAGGTTGTTCAGCCACACCAAGAGCTTACTCGTTTACTGTAGATTGTCCCACTATGGCTATCACTACAGTGAGTCTTCCTAATGGTACGCTAAGCACTATTTATACTGCTACTACTTTGGCACAAACAGGCTTGCCTACACCAATGTGGTCAGTATTGGTGGGCACCTTGCCTACAGGCTTGTCTTTGAATACCTCCACAGGTGAGGTTTCGGGAACTCCTACGGTTTTGGGTACATTTGCTTTTACTATTAAAGCAGAGCAAAGTACTTGTAATATTACGAAGGCATTTTCTATTGATATAGTTTGCCCTATGATAACCTTCACAAATACTACAGCAAGTGCCGCGACAGTAAGTACAGCATATAACCTGAACGCAGTGGCTACAGGCAATACTACAGCCTTGACATACTCGGTGCTACCTGCACTTCCTGCTGGGCTTACTTTAGATACTTCAACGGGTGCTATTTCAGGAACGCCTACAGCACCTACAGCTTCAGCTACTTACACGGTAACGGCTGCGCAAAGTGGACCTTGTGCTGTAACACAAGCTTATACATTTGCAGTGGATTGTCCTACGATAACTTTCACGAATACTACAGCAAGTGTGGCAACAGTAGGCACAGCGTATAGTTTGAATGCAGTGGCTACGGGCAATACTACAGTCTTGACTTATTCAGTATCTCCTGCCCTTCCTGCGGGACTTACTTTGGATACCTCAACGGGTGCTATTTCAGGAACGCCTACAGCCTCTACAGCTTCAGCTACTTACATGGTAACGGCTTCACAAAGCGGTCCTTGTGCTGTAACACAGGCTTATACATTTGCAGTGGGTTGTCCTACGCTTACTATGTTGCCTGCAGGAGCATTCTTACCTGATGCGATTGTAAATACAGTTTATTCTCAGACGCTTTCTGTAACAGGTTTGTCAGGAACTTATACTTGGACATTGACAACAGGCACCATGCCTACAGGTTTGAGTTTGAACGCAACAACAGGCGAGATAAGTGGTACGCCTACAGTATTGAGTATCAATAATTTGACATTTACAGCCACACACGAATCAGGTTGTTCAATTAGTGTGTTGTATGAATTGGATATTGTAAATTTGCCTGGCTTTACAACACAACCATTAGATGCAGCTGTTTGCCCTAATGCAACGGCAACCTTCACAGTGGTAGTAAGCTCATTTGACCCTGCTACAGTGCAGTGGGAAGAAAAAATAGGTGCGGGCGCGTTTACAGCTTTGAGCAATGTAGCTCCTTACAGTGGTGTTACAAGCAATACATTAACTATCAGTCCTGCCTCCCTTGTGATGAGTGGTCGTCAATATCGTTGTGTGGCTACGAACCCTACAGGTTCAGTTCCTTCGAATATAGTTACACTTACCACGACTGATTTGATAAATCCTGTTTTAACAGTTCCTGCTAACATCACGTTTAATGCAAGCAGTGGCGACGTGAATACTTGCGGACAAATCGTAAATTATACCTTGCCTACCGCTACAGATAACTGTACAGCAGTTGCTGCTATAACGATTAACCGTACGGCTGGACCTGCGTCTGGCGCGACCTTCCCTCTGGGTGTTACAACAGTAACATACATTGCTACAGACGAACAAAGCAATGTAGATACAAAGAGCTTTACGGTTACAGTAGTAGATGATGTGGATCCTATCGCGATAACGCAAAACATTTCAAAAGTGTTAGGCGTGGGCAATACAGTTTCTATCACAGCAGCTGAAATCAATAATGGTTCTACAGATAATTGCGCAGGCACATTTACTTACAGCGTAAGTCCAAGTACTTTCGATTGTACTAATTTGGGTGTCAATACGGTAACACTCACCGTAACAGATGCAAATGGCAATGATGATACAGAAACGGCTATTGTAACCATTACAGAAGTTGTTGCACCTGTTTTGACCTTGCCTACCAACATTACTGTAAATACAGATACCAATTTGTGTACTGCAGTTGTAAATTATACAGTTTCTGCGACAGACAACTGTACTGCTTCGGGTGCTATCATACTCAACAGAACAGCAGGCTTGGCTTCTGGTTCAGCATTCCCTAAAGGAGTTACGACTGTTACTTATACAGCCACTGATGCCTCAGGAAACGCAAGCACGCCTCTAAGCTTTACTGTAACAGTGAATGATGCGCAAGATCCTACAGTAGTAGGTTGTCCTGCTAATATAACAGTAAACAATACAACGGGATTGAATAGTGCGGTAGTAACTTATACAGATCCTACTTCAGCTGATAACTGTCCAAGTTCTACGATTGCGCGTACAACAGGTTTAGCCTCTGGTGCTGCTTTCCCGCTAGGTGTTACAACTATTACACATATAGCTACAGATGCAGTTGGTAATACAGCCACTTGTACCTTTACGGTAACCGTTAATTTTGTAAATGCTACGCCAACTTTCACAGCAAGTACGCCTACTACTATTTTGGAAGATGCAGGCGCACAAAGCATAGCAAACTGGGCTACAGGCAACGACAATGATGAAGCTGTTCAAACGCTTAGTTATGTGATGGGTACAGTAGGCACACCTTCCTTATTTAGTGTAGCGCCTTCAGTATCTTCTACAGGCATCCTTACTTATACACCTGCTTTGAACGCTAACGGAACTTCAACTTTCCAAGTAGCAGTTAAAGATAATGGTGGCGTAGCAAATGGAGGTGTGGATCAATCTGCTTTCCAAACGTTTACGATAACTGTTACGGCAGTAAATGATATGCCAAGCTTTACAGCCAGCAACCCTCCCGCTTCTTTGGAAGATGCAGGCGCGCAAACTGTAACAAGTTGGGTTACAACTAATTCTACAGGACCAGCAGACGAAAGTGTACAAACACTTACATACGAAATAGGCACTATAGGCACACCTGCGTTGTTCAGTGTTGCTCCTGCAGTATCTGCTACAGGTACGCTTACTTATACAGCCGCACCTAACGCTTTTGGCACATCTACTTTCCAAGTGCGTACAAGAGATAATGGCGGCGTAGCGGATGGAGGCATAGACGTTTCAGCTTATCAAGACTTTACCATCACAGTGGGTAACGTAAATGATATACCAAGTTTTGCAGCTATTACGCCTCCTACCGTTTTGGAAGATGCAGGCGCGCAAAGTGTAGCTAATTTTGTAACTACAAATTCTGCAGGTTCTGCTAATGAAAGTACGCAAACGCTTAGTTATGTGATGGGTACAGTAGGCACGCCTTCCTTATTTAGTGTAGCACCTTCAGTATCTTCTACAGGCATCCTTACCTACACACCTGCTTTGAACGCTAATGGAACTTCAACCTTCCAAGTAGCAGTTAAAGATAATGGTGGTGTAGTAAACGGAGGCGTGGATCAATCTGCTTTCCAAACGTTTACCATTACCGTAACGGCAGTGAATGATATGCCAAGTTTCACGGCAAGCAATCCCCCTTCTTCTTTGGAAGATGCAGGCGCGCAAACTGTAACAAGCTGGGTAGCGACTAATTCTACAGGACCTGCTGACGAAAGTACGCAAACACTTGCCTACGAAATAGGTACAGTGGGTACACCAACTTTGTTTAGTGTGGCACCTGCAGTATCGCCTACAGGTACACTTACTTACACAGCCGCTCCCAATGCATTTGGCACTTCAACTGTCCAAGTGCGTGTAAGAGATAATGGTGGAGTAGCAAATGCAGGTGTTGATGCTTCGGCTTATCAAGACTTTATTATTACAGTTACAAACGTAAATGATGTGCCTACTTTCACGGCACTCGCTACCATACCTACAGTATTGGAAGATGCAGGTGCACAAACCGTAACAGGTTTTGTAACGGCAAGTTCAGCGGGTGTAAATGAAATTCCGCAAATTATTTCGTATGAAATAGGCACTATTAGTAATACTGCCTTATTTGGAACATCTCCTTCAGTATCTGCTACAGGTGTGCTTACTTACACTGCTGCGCCAAACGCTAACGGAACTTCAACATTCCAAGTACGCATCAAAGATAATGGTGGAGTAGCCAATGCAGGCGTTGATGCTTCGGCATTCCAAACCTTTACCATCAATGTAACGGCTGTAAATGATGAACCTAAACTTGATGCTATAGTAGATATAGAGCAATTAGGCGGAACTGCCAAAGCAATTACTTTGACAGGCATAGCTACTGGTGGTGGTGCTGATGAAATTGCGCAAACCTTTACCGTAACAGCTACAGTTATTAGTGGTGATGCTTCCATATTTGATGGTGCGATTACTGCTACTCCAGTAACGGGTGGCACAAGTGTCTTGAACTTGAAAACTTTGAAGGCTGGTACAGCCACTATCAGAGTAATTGTGCAAGACAATGGACTTATAGCTAATGGTGGCGATGACAGTGTAGAGCGTATCTTTACGGTGAGAGCAACCAATCAAGACGAGGTATTTGTGCCAAGCATATTCTCTCCTAATGGTGATGGTGATAATGATTTCTTCCGTGTGAACGCTCCTGTAGCGGCTGTAAAATCTATCAAACTTGAAGTGTTTGATAACCAAGGAAACCTTGTTTTCTCTACAGATTTAGTAGATAGAGCGGTTACAACAGGCTGGGATGGCAAACGCAATGGCACTGACCAACCTCAAGGCGTATATGGCTGGAAACTTTCAGGTGTGTATCAAGATGGACGCGCTATCAAAGCGACTGACGGCGTAAAAACGGGCATCAATAAAGGGGTAATTAACCTCATACGCGGAACAAAATAAGTAAACCAAACCTACAAGGCTTGTAAAAGTCTTGTAGGTTTTATTAAACCAAAAACCCAATGAAAAAACTATTATATACTATCGTTTCCGTGTGCAGTTTAATCGCTTTTTCGAATACCGCACAAGCACAAAGTCAGGGCACAAACTTTTCTATGTATAATTATGCCCCTACTTTGAATAATGCCGCCATGCTTGGTAGCTCTGATGAGTTTATCGTAAAATATGGCTATCGTAATCAGCCCTTGCCTAATGGAGAAGCATTTAATACGCACATGCTTACAGCCTCTTACCCTATTTATTTTGGGGCAGAGAAACATTCGCGTTTGAGTTTAGGTGGTTCGCTTATGCTGGATAATCAAACTAAATTTTTCAAAACTACAGGGGTTATCTTGAATGCAAGTTATACCATTCGTTTGAATGAACGTAATTATTTAGGAGCAGGCTTTCAGACAGGTCTTTCCCAACGTGCTGTGGATTTGAAAGGTACTTCCGAAAGTCAATACAACCCAACCACAGGTAAGTTTGATGCTAAAGAAGACTTAAATGAAAAAATAGATGGGCAAACCAAAGGCTTCGGCTCGTTTGATACAGGCATTTATTGGACTATGCGCGATGAAATGGGTGATGACAAAATATTTGGAGGCATCAGTGCACATGGGTTCAACCGCCCTAATGTTTCGCTTGTAGGAGATAATAAGGATAGATTAGCTATGCGTATTGTAACGATTGCAGGTATTACAGTGTATCATAAAAATCATATTTCGATTATTCCTAACTTTCGTTTAATGAATCAAGCGGGTAACACTAACTTAAACATGGGTACATGGATACGTTATGGTATTGGCGGTATTCACCCTGAAACTAAACGCAAACATGGTACGATTGGCTTAGGCTTATGGTACAATGTAGATGGTGCTTTGGTGGCTTCTGTAGAATTGAACCAACCTAAATACTTTGTTTCGTTGGGTTACAATGCGTCTATGAATGATAACATTAGCACGATTCAAGGAGCAGGTATTTTTGAATTTTGTGTCGGTTTTAAAATGCGCAAGAAAGATAAAGTTATCATCAAGGAAACAGGTATAGAGCCTCAACCTTAATAAGATGTATAAATAAAAAAGCCTCAAAATTTAATTTTGAGGCTTTTTTATTGCATATAATTTTTGTTACTATAAAAATTTTGTAGATATACACATACGAAATTGGTTTTGGGATATGACTTTTCGCTTACCCCACGCTTCACGTGGGGCTATTCATAGTTCAACCCCATTCGGAGTTGTCTAAATATACTTTATGTACTATATTTACGAAAAAATATAGAGTTGTGAATTAAACAATCAAAAATTTATAAAAACACTTAATTTTATAACCTATAGGCAGAAATTGTAGGTTTGCTTTTCAAAATTATAGTGTTGCTTGACACCAATTAACAGCAAATTTTAAGAAGGATTCGTTTACAAAGGGAAAAACAGTAACATTGGGTATGTGATTAACTTCCAGCAAGTATTTTTCGCCATCATCGCCCACCATATAGTCAATGCCTACCGTTTGAAGCCCAAAATAGTGAGCCAAAGCATAGCCATCTGCTACCAAATCCATATCTATAGGCATCTCGCCTGCGCTATCATGATGAATGGATTTGAGCCAGTCCTCGCCTGCCAGCCTAATTTGCCAATACTGCTCGCCTACTATCATAATCCTAACCGCCTCTCCTTTTATAAAAGGCTCATACACAGTAGCTTCGCTTGCCTGCCACTCACCAATAAAACGGTGTTTATTTTCGCCACAATGCCAATTTCCCCACTTGCTTACTGTATCGCTATCAGCGTGCCATGTTTGAACTTTAAGGCTCATGCCACGTGGTAATTTGCCAAACTTGCTTATGCGCAATGCACGCACCAAACCCGAATGGCGCAATCGACAATCCATCATGCCTTGTGCATTGGGCAGGCAAGCTCCACCCCAAAGTGCTAAAAGCGTGATAAAATCAAAATCATCTTCATAAATTCCATGATAAATGACTTGATGCACTTCGAGATATTTATCAGGTACTTGCGTACTTTCTACATATAATATACCTTCTACAAGTTTGATATTGGGTAGCATGTCATAACTTATTAGCAGGCAAGTAATACCTTGCTTGATAACTTGCATTTCCGCTTCTTCCAAGCCAACTACCAACAACCTCTTTTTTTCCATAGTGAAGCTTTTTTACGATTTTTTTAGTATCTTTTTAGCACTTCTTGTTTTGCTTTTTCTACAAAGGCTTCACCACCTGGTAAAGTCGCTACATCAAACTCAAATCGGACAGGGGCATCGCCTACTTGACGCTTTCTATATATTTCCAAGCCTTGCACAGATTGTTGGGTTTTGGCTTCTACTTCAGCTTTCGAACCACCTTTGCTAGATGCTATGAAGCCTTGCATAATTTTTTCAAAAGTAGAGGCATGGTAAGTAAGATTTACCATTCTATAATAGTATTTTTGGAGAAAATCTACTTGAATATATTGTGCATAGCCTTCTAGTTCTGTTATATAACTACCTTGTGCTTGAGCTTTTTCTATATCAATCGTTTCGGGATTCGCGCCTAAGCTACGCAAATGATGGAGGTTATAGGCTTTAAGTCCCAAGGTATATTTCATCTGCCCTACATGAACAAGCTCATGCCCGCATATTACTTTAAGAGCATCGATGCCTACCTGTTCCATGATGCTTTTGTTAATCGCTATGGTGTGTATGTGGGGGTCATACAAAGCACAACCAGCCTCTGCACCTTGGCTATAGTTTGAAAAGAAATTGGAAAAGGCCGTTTCTGTAGAATTAGCGTCTTTTCCCAAGCCTACAAATATTTCTCGTAACATAATAGGGGCGAGATTGTCCACTACTTCTACTTTGAGTCCATCAAGCAAGTTGTGCCACCCTGTAAATTTTTCTATAAGAGGGGCAACTTCTGCCAAACAATAGGCGACCATTTCATTGTTAATATTAAGCCTTTTAGCTCGTTTTTTATAGCCTGGCAAGGGATCTACTTTTTCGATAGGAATAGGATTAGCTACATCAACGCCTTCCATGATAATATCGCCCAAATCTACATTTTGATTGTTTGACCAATCTAATTTTGGAAAAGCACGCTCAAAAATTGTTTTGCGAACACTACCGAACATACTTGAAACGATAATACGAATATCTGGTGTTTTCTCAATATCAAAAGCATCTTGGCAGAATTCTGATTGTAAAAATGAAAGACTAAACTTTCCTTCAGCATCTGTTGTGCCGATACCTATGAGGTCATCATACAAAAAATCATCATCTACAATTGCCAAAAAAGCGTTGGGAACGACATGATTAGACGTGTTTTTTAAAACACCTTTTAAATTGAAAACATTCTCCATTAATTTATTTTTTTTAACTTTGAAAAAATAAAAGTTTAGTATTTTTTTATTTGTTAGGTTTAGGCAAATGTAGCGTTTTTTTGGCATATACAAAAAAAACTCGCTTAAAAAAAAGCATTTTTTCTTTTTGAGTAGTAAATGAGCTGTTTTTCTTTTGTGCATGGTATCTCTACTTAAAAAGAAAATCCACTAAAATTATAAATTAAACAGCTTGCCTACCCACCTCAAAAACATTTTTTTTAATACTTTTGCATTTTTTTAGGATATTTTTCTTATTTTTGGGCAAAATACAATTTTAGTAATAACAGAACACACCCAATAGAATATGAATGCGCGTATCATTGCCCTCGTAAATCATAAGGGCGGGGTAGGCAAGACTACCACCACACTAAACTTAGGCAAAGCTCTGTCGATGCTGAAACAAAAAGTTTTATTGGTAGATATTGACCCCCAATCTAACCTTTCACAATCTGTCGGGATTGAAGATGCTGAAAAGAGTATTTATCACGTCTTGTGCGAAAAATCTAAACTGCCTATTCGCAAACTCGCGAAAGGTTTTGATCTTATCCCTGCTGGATTAGATCTTTCAGGTGCTGAAATGAAACTGATGACCGATATCAACGGTTATTTTCGATTACGCGAAGCACTCGAAGCCGTGTCTGAGAAATATGATTATATTCTTATAGATTGTCCACCCTCATTGGGCGTACTCACAGTAAACGCACTCATGGCAGCAAACGAAATTATGGTCATCATCCAATCACAATATTTAGCTATTAAAGGCTTGCAAACTATTATGGAATTGGTGAGTGAATTGCGTAAAAATTTAAACACTAAATTGCGCGTATCGGGTATGTTGCTTACACAAGTAAACCGTACGATAGTAAGCAAGGCGATTGTAGAAAGCATACAAACTACACATAAAGAAAAAGTATTCCAAACTGTTATTCGCCAAAACGTAAAAATAACGGAAGCCTCCACAGTCGCGCAAGATATTTTTACATACGATGATAAATGCATGGCTGCTGAAGATTATATGGCATTGGCAAAAGAAATCATTAACTAAAACCAATACATTTTACCCTAATGAATAGTAAAAAATTAAAAACTAATATAATTGATACCTTGGCTGTTGCCTCTGTGCAATCTAAAACAATGGAGGAGATTGTAAAAGAGAGCCTGCTTATTTTGCCTGAATTGCAACGTCACATTCCGCCATTATCCATGGAAGAATATGCGCAACTGAAGATTAACTTAATAAATGATGGTTGTCGAGATGCGCTTATAGTCTGGATAGACAGAAGCAATGACAAACAAAAACGCTACGTGCTTATTGACGGACACAACCGCTATGCTATTTGTACAGCCTTAAAAATTGATTATAGGATTGATTACTTAGAATTTGATAGCATCGAATATGTAAAGTATTGGATGATAAATAACCAACTTGGTAAACGAAATGTAACAGATGAAGTGCGTAGTTATTTACGCGGGCAACAATACCAACAAGAAAAAGATAAAAGCCTGTTTAAAGGCAATCAATTTACCCAAATAGAAAGCGAAGAAACAAACTCGCCTGCCACAACAGACAAAGGAAAAAACAAACAAAAAACGCATGAGCGATTGGCGGAAGCCTATAAAGTTTCAGCTAAAACTATTCAACGCGACGAAAAATATATGCTCGGCTTAGACGCGCTCGTCAAAGATGACCACACCATGAAGTGGAAAATTTTGCAACGTGAAATAGCTTTGCCCAAAAGTTTTATAGAAAATTTATCGGATAAAAGTGCCGTAGAGTTGAAGAATATTTACTATAATTTATCAGAAAAAGTTGCCATAAATAACGAACCTATTAAGGTAAAAGGATTAACCTCAAGCGGTTTAGAAAATACCTCGCAAATACATTTAGAGATACTCACAGATACAGCCTCTGATACAGCTAAAACTAAACAACTACTGATATCTGAAGCCGAAACGCCTACCATCTTGCCTATGTGGACAAAATGGGAGGCGGACTTACTCAAAGCCTTCAAACAAGTAAAAAAGAAACGTGATATGACTGATTTAGAACGCATGAAAGCCATTCTTTTTCAGATAGAGCAAGAAATAAAAAGCTAAAAAGTATGCACTCGGCTCATGCATTTTTGGTAGGCAAGTTTATTTTAGGCTGTAAAGTTAGCGTTTTCTAATATTTCAGTAAACGCCATACCATTGGTGATCATATCTAGGGTAGGTTCAATAATATCAAGCGTAAACACTAATATTTCTAATATTTCCGCTACTTTTTTGTAGGCATCTTTTTCACCTTCGGAAAGCAATAAAATATATTTGAAATACATTTTGCTTTCATTGTACTGAATACCGAAATGCCCTATAGCTACATGCTGATTGATTTCGGGCAAACACATGGCAAGAGTTGCCATTTGCTCTGTGGTAAGTTCAGTAGGCACTTGCGCGTATATTTGCGTATAAGTATTATGAAAAGCGCGTTGTTCTTCGCCTAAATCATACGGGGAAATCATGACGTTTCTTGCCTGCCCTTTTTTATCAGGTTCTAGTCCTACTGATAATAGATGAATAGGAAAAAAAGTTAGATTTTTGTCTAACAAAGTTGCATCTTTGTTGAGGGAGGCAAGTCCATCTTTGATACTGTGCAGAAAAATTAGTTCTTTGTCTTCCATAATATGTACATAAAATAATCATGGCAATAGTGATTGCCATGATTGGATATTGGTTAGTAATACGATTTATTTGAAAGTAGTCATTACTCGTTTGGCTATCAGTTTGAACTGGCTTTGTGGAGTACCTCCTGTGAGAGCCGCTTTTAGGTTTACACCTGAGAGCGAGAAAGTGGACATCATTCGTTTTTCAACACCTTCTAATTTTTGTACTCCTCCTAGTGAGGTTCTTTCTGCTGTAGTGAGTTTACCTTCTTCAAGCGTACTTTTTTGGGTGGCATCTTTGGCTTGGTAGGCGGCTAAGGCGGCTTTGTCTGTACCATTTTTGGCTCTCGCGGCAGCAAGATTGCTACCCATTTTAGGATACGTAGCGACTTGTTTGAAAAGCCCTGCGAGCAGATTTTTCTTTTCCGCATCTTTCGCAAAGGAGGATTTATTTTCATTGAATGCAAATGCCCCTTCGCCTGCTCTTTCACCTGTAACATCTCCGCCGCCTTTGGCATTTTGCGACATACCGATAGCCCTATCTTTTGCTTTGCTATCCCTGCCTGACTGGACAATCATTTTTCCAGCTTTCATGCCTAAATCTATCGCACCTGCTACGCCTTTGAGTATAGCACCATAAGGCGCAGCGGGTCCTAACAAGACCATCATACCCCCTGCAATACGCATACCGTCCGTAATCATACCTACTACCAATTCAGGGTATCTGCCTTCATATTCTTCTTGCAAAGCAGAAGATGTTTTATATTCTTGTACAGCCACTTTTTGTTCATCTGTCATGCCCGCCTCACTTTCTGTTTCCTTGCCTGCCAAAGCACCCTCTACTTGATCCATGGCTTTTTTGGTACCTGCTCGCCTGTCCATGATTTTCTTCTTTTCTGTCATAGGCGTTCCTGGCGTACGTAAAAGTTCGCCATCACTTTCGTAGAGCATTTCGAGGTTGGCTTTTTTGGCACGCAAGTCTTTCTCTTGGCGCATGATGGTATCCAATGCGCTTACTTTGCCCGCACCAAGCTCTTCTTTATTTGCATTTTGATTCCTTTTTATCTCATTTAAAGATATTTTGGTGCTTATCATGGTGGCACCTTTTTGTATGAAGGCGATACCTGCAAGGGCAATATCAATGCCTGGCAACATATCTAAGACGGGACCTGGTATGTCCTCTGTAATGAATTTGGTAACTTTCAAGCCTGCGACGACGATACTTTTAACCATTTCACCTATGGCTGCCATTTTATCGCTTGCGCCCATCATTTTGGCAAAGTTGCCACTAGCTTGTGCCGAAACACGTTGTTCTTCTGCATCTTTGGATTCACTAAATAATTGATAGACTTTTTTAACAGAGCTAAACACTTCTAAGAAAGCACTTGCGATAGCAAAACCATTGCCTACCCCTTCTAAAGTTTTTGAGGCTGCGTCTGCGCCTGCGCTCCCTGCTATTTTTGAGGCTAAACTTAGTCCATTTTCGCCTAAGGCAGCTACAGATTTTAAGGTATTAAAAACGGTATGAGCCGAAAAGCCTTGTTGAAACATTTTTTTCATGTAGTAGCCCAACATGATGGCACTTTTGGTAGTGCCTATGCTGTCAGCCGTATAGCCAAATACTACTTTAGCATCTTTTCCAAAACCTTTAATTTCTTTTCCATTGGCTCCTGCTACACCTTCTTTTTCTTCTTTGCCTTCTTCTGCGGCATCTCTATCAAAATCAGCTAAACCGCTTCGGTCATCTCCACCTAACACGTCATCTACGATGCCCATGTTATCGTCTAAACTGCCTGCAAGTCCTGAATTTTCATCAAATTTTTGTTCGCCTTCTTCTTTGTCTATTTCTTTTTGTGCTTCGTCTGTACCTGCTTCTTGGTCAGTAGGCACGCCGCCTGTGAGAGCTTGTTCTTCTGCTTCGATGGCAGCGGTAACTGCAGCTTGGTCTGTAGCAATTTGCGAAGTTATTTTGATAGGATTAGCGGGTGGATTTTTTCGGGCTGTGTACGCATTGGCTTCAGTATCTAAGGTTGCTCTTTCGCCTGTTAGTTCACCCAACACGCTTTGAAATTTTAGCGCGCGTCCTTTTTGTGTTTTATTCTTGGAGTCGGTATTTGTTTTAATATACCATGCGATGTCTCTTTCTGCGGCAGAAAGTAAGTTAGTAAGCACTACTTTATTGCTTGCTTCGCCCTTAAATTGTCCTGCTTCCTTCTTTTTATTTACATACTCTTTCATGATAGTATCAATACCGCCTGTTTGGTCGCCTCTTGTGGCAAACATACCCATGTTGGTCATTTGATAGTATTGGTCGTAAGTGTCTATTTTCATTTGCGCGGGTGCATTTGAATTATCGGCACCACTTTTGGCGAGTTTCATTTGGGATGCCCCTTGTGAAGCAGAAAATGAGGCTGCCGCTGCCCCTTGTGAGTCAGCTTGAGCTTCGAGTTGGGCATCGTTATTCACTGCCATGCCGCCTACACTTGTATTGGGTTTTACGTTGCCTGCACGTTGCTGTACCACATGAGATAGCTCATGCCCCAATAATTGCTTGCCTGATTGGGAACTTGCATCAAACTTTCCTTGCGCAAAATGTACGTCATTGCCTTGTGTGTAGGCAAGTGCGCCCATTTTAGAGGCTTGGCTTGAGTTTTCGTGGATATTCACGTCTGAAAAATCCGTTTTGAAATAGCCTTCCATTTGTCCTTGCACATCTTGTGGCATACCACTTTTTTCAGAAGCACTCTTCATTTGAGTAGCCTGCTCAAAAGGATTGGCTTTTTTCATTTGGGCAGGATTGATGAACGGGTTATCCGTTTGGAAATCCTTGCCTACTTTTTGGGAAATTTGAGCTTCTTGTTGTTCGTTTTTTTTCGTTAGCTTTTCGGCTGTGTCTGTAGTAGCTTTCATACGCTTGTGTGTAAAAGGTGTGAAAATAGTAATTAATTTAGGCGATAGAGTCTGCTACAGTTGAACTTACTGTATCTCCATCATTTTTATCTTTGATGTACGCCTCGTGTATTTTAAGCGCACTTGCTATGCTTGGGTCATTTTCGTCTGTAATTTTGTATTGGCTCATGAGGTGATGACGCAATTCGTTTGTGGGTTTATTTAGTCGTCTATCAAAAGTTTGAAGTTTGGCAGCCATAGTTTCAGCCATGCTTGCTGCAGGCTTATTCACTTTTGCTTCAGTTATTCGTTCTACGCTTGTGTTTAATTCCTCGTTTGTGTTCGACACATCCTCTACTCCAGAAGAGGAGATTTCCTCTTCCTTAGATTTCATTTGTGCTGTATGGATTTGGTTGTTATCCCGTGATATAGGCAAAAAAGGATTGATAGCTTCTTTATCAGCCTTAAAAGGATTATCAGGATGCTGTGCAGAAACACTTTGCGCAGCGTCAGCTTGTGTGGAAGAAGTAACTCTTTTTTCCAAAGGTGCTTTTTTCATATAAAAATGCGCTTGTGTACAAAATCTTTATTTGTAGCAAATTTACGTATTTATTTTATATTTGCAAATATTAAAGCATAAATCTATCAAAATACATGGATTATCATTTCTCAGCAGCAGAAAACGCTTATAGTTTACAACATGAATGTGCATGGTTGGAAAATTTTTTAATAAAAAGAGCCGAATTTGGGCAAAATAGTCAATATATAACCCCCGAATTTTTGGCTACACATATACTCGTAACCAATAATCCAAATGCACCCTTAGGCAACCTTTTAGATGTGTTAGAAAAAGACGCACACTTACATTTTCAAGGCGATGACTTCAAAACTATACTCGTGGCGCAAAAAGTAGTGTTGCTTCTTGCACTTGCACCCCATGTAAATCCTCAATTATTAGATATTTTTTTCCATCAAAATCCACATAATCGTATTTTTACAGAATTTGGAGGCATTTTAGGCACTAACCATCGAGGTTTCTTGCCTACAGGCGAAACGGCTATGTATCTTTTAGCGGGTTCAAATTTTGATTTACGCTTCAAATTACAACAAATTTTTAATCACACACATTATTTTTATAAAAAAAATATACTAAGGTTGGAAATACCGCCTATTCATGAACCCAAATTAAGTGGACTATTATCCATTTCAGAGGAATATTTGCAGTTACTCACTACAGCTGAACCTTATCAACCAGAATTTAGTTCGGATTTTCCCGCCACTCGCATTGAAACTAAAATGAGTTGGGAAGACCTTGTACTCAATCATAATACACATCAAGATATTACAGAAGTCCGTTCTTGGTTGCGCCAATACAAGAAAATGATGGCGCACCCCGTATTTGGAAAAGAATCAGCAGGTTATAAATGCCTTTTTCATGGCGAACCAGGCACAGGTAAAACACTTACTGTCAAATTATTAGGAAAGGAAATTGGCTCGGAAGTATATAGAATTGACCTTTCAAAAATCGTATCTAAATATATTGGCGAAACAGAAAAAAACTTATACAAAATTTTTGAAATGGCGAAACACCGCGACTGGATTTTGTTTTTTGACGAAGGCGATGCGTTATTTGGCAAACGAAGCGAAGCTAAATCGTCTAACGACCGCTA
>JAYTNK010000805.1:0-9499 GCA_043748375.1 Cytophagales bacterium | reverse complement strand
AGCCATGAAATGGCGAGCGGTGTAAGCCTGTAATAAAGCCTTCTACTAACTGCTTTGCTAAGAATTCTATATGCCCAAACTCGCGTACTTCGGCAAGGTTGGTAAGAGTAAGGTTTTTCATTTTTGCTATTTGATAGGCAAACCGATTAGGTTTAGAATATGTTGGCTACGGTTGGTCGGGGTGTGGGCGTGTCCAAACTTGCCTGCCAAGGGTTACTTCCAAGAGGGTTTTTAGTTTATCACCTTCTATTTTGTTTTCAAACTCGCCTACGAAGACCTTATAGACTTTTTTAGTTTTTTCTGAAGCTACATAAATAAATATTTTATCATTTTTGAAGCCACGATACTCCAACATCTTACAATGTTCTATCGCCTTGCTGAGTTCATTGAACGAGCCTATTTGATGTGTGAAGCCTTTAGGTATTTTGAGCACAGCCGTATGTGTATAAGACCTACCCGTTGCAAAACTACCTTCGTTGCTTGCTGTAACGCGAGGGTTTTCGTCAGGTTCGCGTTCTTTTAGCTTGTCTTTATCTTTAGCGAGCGTGCCTTTGCCATCGCCTATTACTTCTATTTCAGCTTTGGCAGTGCCTGTGGCAAGCAAATCAATCTTACGTGCGGCTGCCTCCGATATGTCCATTACACGCCCGTAAGCGTAGGGGCCTCTGTCATTTATGCGCACTATAACAGTTTTTCCGTTGTTCAGATTGGTTATTTTGACAAGGCTATTAAAGGGAATTTTTTTATGCCCTGCGACTAATTCCTTGCTGTCAAATAGCTCGCCACTTGCTGTGGTGCGGTTAAATTTAGTGGGGTAGTAAGATATAACGCCTCTTTCTGAAAACCCTACGCTGTATTGCGCCCAAAGACTATAGGGCAATAGGCTCGTAATCAAGAGGCTCAATAATTTGATTTGCATGGTGTATTTATCTATTTAGTTGGGCAATACTAAGAAAAAAAAGTGAAATATACAAGTTTTGCATATTATTTTTTGGAAAAGAAAAAACTTTATATCGCGAGTGCTTGCATTTTGTTAAGGCGTTGGTACGTGCCATTGTCTATTTGTATCAATTCTTCGTGTGTACCGCGTTCAACAATTTCGCCATGTTGTAAGACAATAATTTGGTCTGCGTGTTGAATAGTACTAAGGCGGTGCGCAATAATAAGCGAAGTGCGATTTTCCATTAAGTTGTTTAACGCCTCTTGTACGGCTTTTTCTGCCACTGTATCCAAAGACGAGGTCGCTTCATCTAAAATCATGAGTGGCGGATTTTTGAAAACAGCTCTTGCTATCGAAATACGTTGTTTCTGCCCGCCAGAAAGTTTTGTACCCCTATCGCCTGTATTGGTTTGGTAGCCGTCAGTAGTTTGCATAATAAAATCGTGTGCGTGGGCTATGCGTGCCGCTTGCTCTACTTGGGCAGGCAAGGCGTTGGTTTCGGCAAAAGCGATATTATTAAAAATGGTATCATTAAACAAAATATATTCTTGCGTAACTATGCCCATTTGGTCACGCAAAGACTCTTGCGTAACATCGCGAATATCAACATCATCAATCAAAATACTTCCTTCTTGTACATCATAAAAACGGCATAACAAGTCGGCAATCGTAGATTTGCCGCTGCCTGATGAGCCAACAAGCGCGACAGTCGTGCCTTTTTCTATGATAAAACTTACATTTTTCAATACCCAATCTTGCTCATAACGAAAAGAAACGTTCCTAAATTCAATCTTGCGTTCAAGCGTCTTGATTACTTTCGCATTTGGTTTATCGCCCACTGCTGTAGGCGTATCTAATATTTCAAAAATACGTATGCCAGCCGCAAGTCCGCGCTGAATACTGCTAATCGCGTTAGAAATAGCTTTAATAGGTTGCAAAAAACGAGAAAGGATAACCAAATAAACAATAAATTGACTTGCGGTGAGTTCCGATTGCTCATTCAAAATCAACGAGCCACCATACAGCAATATCACGATAATCAACGTAACGCCTGCTATTTCTGAAAATGGGGAGGCAAGCTCGCGTGTACGCGCCATGCTTCGCGCTTGGTTCAGGTAGGCAAGATTATCTCCTTCAAACTTCTTATTGATATAATTGCCTGCATTATAAGACTTTATGATACGCAATGCGCCCAATGTTTCCTCCAAAGTGCTATTCATCTGCCCGCTTAAGTGGTGCATATTGCTTGCCTGCGACCGCAACCTGCGCGACACTACAGCTATTAAGCCCGCCATAACAGGCACTATCAACAGCGTAAAAAGCGTCATTTTCCAAGAAATATACAACAATGTCCCAAAGAAAATAGTAACTGCCAACGGCTCACGCAACAATAAGTCTAAAGCGTGTACGGTAGTGCTTTCCATCTCGCCTACATCTCCTGAAGAGCGATTCATTAAATCACCCTTACGTTGATTGGAGAAATAACCCAAATGTAAGCCCATAATTTTATTAAAAATCGCTTTGCGAGCATTCCTCAAAACGCGGTTTTTGATGCGTTCACGCACCAACATGGACAGATAGTAACATACATTCGTAAGCAATACCGACACAAACACTTGTGCACAAACAAATTGCAAGGCGGTAAATTTGCCATAATGCGTAATAATATAGCCGAAATAATTATTGAAGTATTGCGCCAAATTCCACCATTCTTTGGGCGCGACCAACATAGCCTGTAGCTTGTCCGCACTCATGTTATTGAACAAGACATCAAAAACGTATATCAATAAGGCAAAATTTGCAATGCCAAATATGGTACTTAACAACGAAACAACTGTAAATGCAACCGCATCAAAGGTATAAGGTTGTGCAAAACGGAGTATTCTAAAAAATAGTTTCAAAATTTATAAGGTTTTTTATAAACTGTTTGCAAAAGACTTTTTATAGTTGCCTACGCTCTATTTTAAGAGAGGGATAAGGTACTTTCGCAAAAAGCCCTGCATAATAGTTGCAAAGATAGCCATTTTCTTACAAAAAACTTGCGTATGCAAATGTATATCAAGCATTTATATTGCCTTAGTGGATACCAAAGGGAATAGGCGTTTTTCAATCACTTTTATACTTCCGCAAGAAGTCTAAAGAAATAGATGGGTTTATATAAACTTTCCTTAAACTGTCGTTTATAGAAAAACGTCATATTTATTGCCTTGGACTTGCATCATTACAAGTGATATTTTGTGTAAATATGCTATACTCCTGAAAATTAGACCCATGTTATCTATTGTTATTACTACCTCACCTATTAGGTCGCACCCCTCGACTCAAATGATTGACAAAGTGCTTGCCTCCCTACACATAAAAGATGCATGGCAAGTGATTATTGTGTGTGATGGCTACAGGGTTTCAGAAAAACACGAACTAAAAAGAGGAGTCATAACGCCTATACAAGTACTGAACTATCTACAATACATCGATAATTTAAAAACGAATAGTCCAAAGAATTACACTGTTTTGGTGCGTGAAAGGCGATATGGCTTTGCAAAAAACGTCCGTTATGGTTTAGAGCAATGTGTTTCTGACTATGTATTGGTGGTCCAGCATGATTTTATGTTTGTAGAACCTATTGATTTTGAACAACTTGTAGCGCAACATTTTGTGGCAGGCGAGATTAACTACCTTACTTTCAAATCCAACGGCAAAGATAATCGCACCAATTATATAGCTCAAGATACTGATATTTTACCGCTATTATTCTTGTATGATAGGAATCACTTGGTTCGAAAAAGCTTTTATCTTGATTATATATTCAAGCAATACAAAGTGAAAAACTTTATAGAGGACAGTTTTGGACATACTATGAAAGATATGCTCAAAGAAGACATGACGTATTTTAGCCTATTCAAAACGTATATACTAAACTCTCCTGACTTGATAGTACGACATGTAGATGGCAGAGGGCGAAATTAAAGCCTACTGATACGGCACATCTTTTCTGTTTTTTACGAATTGCCAAGTGCAAGCACATTGACAACCGAAAAAAAACAGTTTGCAAATTTAAAATGTAGGCTTCGTATTGGCAGGCAAGTTTACAACTCGCCTGCCAATTTTTAATCAGGCAGTACTTCTCCGAACAAATCAAATTCGGCTGTATGTGTAATTTTAACTTGTGCAAAATCGCCTATGCGTATGTATTGTGAGGTGGCATCAACGAGTACCTCGTTATCTACTTCAGGCGAGTCGTGTTCAGTTCGTCCTACAAAATAGCCACCTTCTTTTCTATCAAACAGTACTTTGTACGTGTTGCCTACTTTTTGCGCATTGAGTTCATCAGAGATGCCTTGCTGTAGCTCCATGATAGTGTCAGCACGGTCTTGTTTTACGTCTTCAGGAACGTCATCTTCGAATGAATAGGAGTGCGTATCGTCTTCGTGTGAATAAGTAAAGATACCGAGTCTTTCGAAGCGGGACTTTTCTACAAAGTCATACATTTCCTCAAATTCTGCTTCAGTTTCGCCAGGATGTCCTGCGATGAGCGTGGTACGAATAGCAATTTCGGGGAGTGTTTGGCGAATATTATCCAGCAATTCTTGTGTTTTTTGTCGCGTGATACCTCTCCTCATACGCTTGAGCATTTCGGTTGAGCCATGTTGAAGCGGCATATCTAAATAATTGCAGATGGTTGGATATTGCTTCATAACCTCGATGATGTCCATGGGGAAACCTGCGGGATAGGCATATTGCAACCTAATCCACTCTATGCCTTCTATGTCGGTGAGGCGTGCCATGAGTTCAGAAAGATTGCGTTTTTTGTAGATGTCTAAGCCATAGTAGGTAAGGTCTTGGGCTATGAGAATCAGTTCTTTAGTGCCTTGTTTTGCCCAAAGTTTTGCCTGTCCTACCAACGTATCCATTTCTACCGAAACGTGTTTGCCGCGCATAAGCGGAATGGCACAGAAAGAGCAGGGGCGGTCGCAACCTTCGGCTATTTTCATGTACGCATAATGCCGAGGTGTAGTAAGCAGACGCTCGCCTACCAGCTCATGTTTATAATCTGCTTTGAACTTCTTGAGCAATAAGGGCAGGTCGCGTGTGCCAAAATAGGCATCTACGTTAGGAATTTCGCGCTCTAAGTCCGCCTTGTACCGTTCGGAAAGACAGCCTGTTACATAAACTTTTTCAATCAATCCTTGCTCTTTAGCTTTGGCATATTCGAGGATAGTATCTATCGACTCTTGTTTGGCATTTTCTATGAAGCCACAAGTATTGATAATGACTACATTGTAGTCGCGTTTTTCAGATTCGTGGGTAACCTCTATTTCGTTACCGCGTAATTGGGTAAGGATATTTTCCGAGTCCACTAAATTTTTGGAGCAGCCGAGTGTTACGATATTCACTTTTTCGGTGCGTGTGCCTTTCGTTTTCATAGTGCAAAGGTAGGCACTTTTTTTTACAGTTCGAGGGGTATTGTTGTTTTGCGCTTTGTGCCAAATTGCAAATAGAGCAAGGCGACTACAGCGCAACTCATAGCAGTTAGATAAACTGCAGAAATATTTTGCAAATTATCGGCATAAAGATAATTCGTAACCAACGAACCCATTAAAATACCTCCTTCTAATGCAATAAAGACAGTAGAAATAGCTCTTCCGCGTTTATTTGTACCACAAAGGTCTATTACCCAAGCGAAGAGGGTAGGCGAGTTGATACCTACTGAAATACCATACAATACGCCGCCTATCAATATATCTACCCATGTCTTGGCGTAGGCAAGGTAGGCAAGGGCGATAACCAATATCAATATACCACACTTCAACACCAATACGCGTCCGTAACTATCCGATAGCTTGCCTGCCAAAAACCGCATACCCAACGAGCTAACGGTGTAATAAACAAAAAACATTCCTTTATTTTGAAAGCCAAGCGAAGTACTGAAGTCGGGCATAGTGGTTAGCACCGCACCAAACGCATAGACGCTGAAAAACATAACCAAACTCGGCGGAAAAGTACTTCGCTCTACTAATTCAGCCTTGTGTACATGAAGCATTTGCCACTCAAACCGTTTGCGGTGGTGCAAGGTTTCAGGCAGACTCATCATCAATGCCATAGCAATTGTGGCAAGTGCAGACGAAACGTAAAACATAACCTCTATGCCACCATAATGCTTCGTTATTTCGCTACCCCAATAAGGCGCAATGGCTGTTCCTATATTGCTTATCAAACCCAGAATGCCCATTGCCTCGCCTACACGCGCAGGTGGCACGATGTCGGCAATATAAGTAGAAGTTCCCGTAGGTGTAAAACCTGTCGCGAAGCCATGCACCAATCGCAAAAACATAAAGCCTGTGATAAAACTAAGCAACGGGTACAACAAGCCACATACAAACGTAACCAACATTCCCACCAAAATAATAGGTTTTCGTCCTATCGTATCTGCCAATTTACCACTCACAGGGCGCGAGAGCATAGCCGTAAGTGTAAAGCAAACAAATATAAAGCCTTTGTAATCGCCTCCACCCATGCGCGTTAGATAGCTTGGCAACTCAGCAATCATGAGATTGAAGCTGGCAAAAAACAAAAAAGAACTAACACACAGCCACAAGAATTGACGCGTGTAGAGTTTATCGGGAATTGAATTTGGGAACGAGTGAATGATTGAGTTATTGAAATATAAGGGTTAATTTTTTTGAAGCATTTTTTGAACGATTGTCAAGGTCTTTGACCATTGACAACGTTCAAAAATCTGTATGGGTTTATTCCCATTTATAGTCTTTGTCCTCACCTGCTGCCTCTTCTTTGCTGTCTAAGCTTGGCTCTTCTTGGCTGTCCAATTGAGAAAAGTCATAATCAGGCAAGAGTTCGGTTTTCACGTGGTCGACTGTTTCGCGAAGCGATTCTATGAAGGCTTCAAAATCCTCTTTGTAGAGGAATATTTTGTGTTTTTCGTATGTAAATCCTCCTGCGTCATCATAGCGTTTTTTGCTTTCGGTAATGGTGAGGTAGTAGTCATTACCGCGTGTTGCCTTTACATCAAAGAAGTAGGTACGCTTGCCTGCCTTCATTCGTTTTGAAAAAACCTCGTTCTTATCTCTGTTATTATCCACTGTACTGCCTGTTGTTTAGATTGTTAAAACAATTTTCAGCAAAATTAAAGGATATTTTACGCATAGCAAAATTTTAACTTGTTTTTGCGAAAAAATCCCACAAGATAATGCCAATACTTACCGAAACATTAAAAGAATGTTTTGTCCCAAACTGTGGAATTTCTATGCACACATCAGCCATATTAACAGCTTCTTGTTGTACGCCATATACTTCATTACCAAAAATCAGGGCATATTGCTTATTCGTTTCAGGTTGAAAATCTTTGAGTGAAACACTCGCCTCTGTTTGCTCAAGAGCAATAAGCGTATAACCTTCGTCGCGTAGGCGTTGCATCAGGTCGATGGTATCTTGTGCATATTCCCAAGCGACAGATTCGGTTGCGCCGAGTGCTGTCTTTTGTATTTCGCGGTGTGGGGGTGAGCCTGTTATACCACAGAGGTATATTTTCTCAACCAAAAAGGCATCGCTTGTTCGAAATGTGCTACCAACATTGTGCATACTACGCACATTGTCTAAGACTATGGCTATTTTTATTTTCTCTGTAGCTTGAAATTCTTCGACAGATAGTCTGCCCATTTCAGCTGTAGCAAGTTTTCGCATAAAATAAGAAGGCTATAATTGTTTTGCTCTAATCTCGCTTAAAATTTTGTCTGCACCTTGTTCAATCAAGTTTTCGGCTAATTTCTTTCCTAATCTTTCTGCTTCATCAATGGGTGCTTCTTGGATAAGCGTAAGGGCTTGTTTTCCGTCTAAGCTAATAATACCTGCGTGAAGTTTCAGGGTATTTCCATGCAAAGTAGCCAAACCAAATACAGGAATACTACAGCCGCCTTGTAGCACTTTAAGGAAGCTTCGTTCGGCTATGAGGCATATTTCGGTAGGCGAGTCGTTCAATGTTTGGCGTACCAATAATTTTTTATCCTGGTCAAGTGTTTGAGCGCATTCGATGGCTATTGAACCCTGCCCCACTGCGGGTACAAAGGTATCTAAGGGCAAGTGTTGGCATATAAACGCTTCATAGCCCATCCGTTTTATACCTGCATAGGCAAGAATAAGGGCATCATATTCGCCTTGTTCGAGCTTTTTCATGCGTGTTTGGAGGTTACCGCGAGCATCTATAGTTTTTACATTTGGATAAAACCGCTTTAGCATAGCGATACGCCTTGTTGATGATGTGCCTACTAAGAAGCTATTGTCAGCACGCTCCAACTTAAACTGTTTGTTATAACTTATTACTACGTCTTGTGCTTGCTCACGGATTGTAAAAGCGAGCAGAGAAAAGTCTTCGTCAAGCGTAGATGGCATATCTTTGGCACTATGTACGGCTATATCGATGGCATTGGTACGCAAGGCTATCTCAAGTTCTTCTGTAAATACGCCCTTGCTTCCTATTTTAGAGATTGACCTATTTTGGATTTTATCACCTGTAGTTTCTATCTTAACAATTTCCACAGATGCGCCTGTCGCCTGCAGTTTTTTTGCGACCCATTCTGTTTGCCAAAGGGCAAGTTTGCTATTGCGTGTACCGATTCTAAAAAGCATAATTGTTAAAAAGTTTGCAAAGATAGCATAAAAAAACTAATTTTGGCACATGAAAACAATTTTTTGCTTACTCTTTACTTGTTTGCTTGTTTGTGGTACGGTCTTGCCTACGCAGGCAAGTTGCGCTCCTTCCCAAAGAAGCAAACAAACGGCTCAATATACTAATCATTGGGCAATAAAATTCGCACTCAAACGTGTCGAAAAACGCCAACAACGTTTAGCGAAAAAACTTGAACAAGCTAAAACACCTAAAGAGGTGGCTCGAATTAAACAAAAGCAAAAAATTACCACGTTTAAAGTAATTTTACTGCTTGTTGCGCTTGCGGCTATATTGGTAGGTTGTGTAGGACTTCTCGTGAAAAGTGAGGGATTATCGACATGGAGTTTTCTTGTAGCCCTTGTTTGCTTGTGTGTGCTATTTCGCGGATTATTTCCATTTGCCTGAAAGTTAGCTTGCCTGCCCTAACCGCTAAATTAAGAGTCTTGTTTCTAAAATCTCTTTGAATTTGCGGAGCATAGCGATAATGTGTAACAGCTCGCCTGCCTTTGTACAATCATAAGAATCTGAAAGACAATAAGTTGTATTTTCCATGACGAAAAAATCCCAAAACTTGCCTGTTACCGTACAACCATACATAGGTTTGCTGTTTTTGTTCTCTTGTTGCGCTATCAAAAAGCCCTCTAAAAGTTGCGACACAGGGTCACCGCTGGGGTCTTTCATCTTTTTATATTCCTGAAAATAAAAATAAGGAATTTTGGGTTTATCCATAATGCCTATAGCTATCATAAAATCAGCCTTTAAGTATAAATATGTGCCGTTTACGTGGCTAAATATCTCCCTTTCATAATATGTTTTATATTGTTCATTGTCTACTATACCGCCCAAATCTACCACAAAGCATAAAAACTTCATTTTAA
>JAYTNK010000804.1:0-4168 GCA_043748375.1 Cytophagales bacterium | reverse complement strand
ATGAATTACGTACTATAAATACTTGGTCTTTCTCTGAATAGCCCACACACAGCATTGCGTGTCCGCCATGTTCTTCGCGTTCAGCTTCGTTTTTAGTAGGTGTAGGCACTAAACCAGGCTTTTTGTGGCTGTCAAAAGAACTGAAGGTAGCAATACCAAAAACAATAGGATAACCTTCTGCCAAAGCACTTTTCCAAGCTTCAAGGTCAACTGGAATATGTTCGGCTTCCTCTACCAAAAAACTATACGCTTCGTCATAAGCTTCTTGAGAAGGCTCTTCATTGACCATGTCCTCATCGAATCCCCAAGTATCTTCAGCGCAAGCACCGTATTGTTTTAAGCCTTCAATCGCCAAGTAGATAAATGAACCTTCATCTTCTACTTCTACCGATTCATCTTCCAAATAACGGGCATTGTAATAGATAAACAAACGGCTTACATCGAGCTCTTTGCCTAAGTATTTTTTCACTAAATACTCATACGCTCCTGCTACGGCATTGGCGGTGCAACTATTTGTTTCCCCTTGTTGTTCTATAGGAGTCATTTGTTTGCGCATATCTACCTTAGCGGGCAGTTCTTTATCTACAAAACGTTTGCTGCCATATTTTTTGGCTCCAGCAGGCGGCTTGCGCATTTTGTAGCCTGATATGATACGTACCGAACCGTCAGGTTTTTGGATTTTGAAGACTTTTTGCATATAATTTTCAAGATATTTGTATGGTTGTAAAATTAGGAAAAAAAAGAAAAAATACAAGGGTTTGAAAAAAAGATGTAAAGATTTCTGGTTCTCTGATAATTTTTGTGGAGAGAAAAACCGTTCATTTTGTCATGCTGAACGAAGTGAAGCATATCGTTGTTAATCAATGAGTTAGGAGCGAATGAGAGGTTTTTTGCTTCGCTCAAAATAAAACATCAATCCCTCTGGCTCTACTAAACTAATTTAAGAAGCACTAAATTCTCCTTATATGCCTATTTCTCTTTCAAAACAAAATACATTTTGATTTGCCCTTTGCCTTTTACTTCTATTTCGCCTCTGTACTCACATTCAAAATAGTCTTTTACAGCTTCGTAGGTGCTTTGTGTAATGTTTACCATACCCACCTCGCCTCCGCTTTCTGCTCGGCTGGCAGTATTCACAGTATCACCCCAAATATCATACGCAAATTTTTTCGTGCCTACTACCCCCGCGACTACCTCGCCTGTGTTGATGCCCAAACGACAACGGAAGTAAGGCTCTCCTTTTGCTTCGCATTCTACTTTGTAGGCTTCCATGTATTGTTGCATTTCAAGTGCTGCGCGTACCGCGTCTATAGGGTTGGTTTCATTGGCTACAGGCAAGCCCCCTGCACACATATAGGCATCACCAATGGTTTTAATTTTTTCGAGGTTGTATTTATCTATGATAGCATCAAATTTGGAGAAACACTGATTGAGTTCTCCAATTACTTCTTGGGGTGTCATACCTGCGGTACGCTTCGTAAAGCCTTGAAAATCAGTAAATAATACGCTTACTTTCTTGTAGTGTTGGGCAGTAGCCGAGCCTTTTTCTTTCAATTCTTCGGCTACTTCGGCAGGCAAGATATTGAGTAGTAAATTATCAGATTTCTCTCTTTCTTTTTCAATGATTTGGTTTGTTTCTGCCAGCGCATCACGTTGTGCCATAGTTTCCTCTCGACTTTGGTGCAATTCTTCGTTTTGTGTATTGATTTCTTCTTGTTGTTCTTTTAATTGCACAACTTGCTTGTTAATCCGCCCATTCAATCTTTTGGTTTGTGTCAAACTACGATACACAAATACCAAGGTTACGACTACAAAAAACAAAATCAATGCAACCGCAATTAAAGTATAATTGGTAAGTTTTTGCCTTGCTTCGGAGGCTTTTTGTTTTTCTGCTTGTACTTGTATCTCTTTTTCTTTTTGCGCTACGGCAAAGGACTCTTCCAAACCTGCCATTTGTTTACTGTTTGCTTCGTTGAAGATGCTATCGCGGAGGGCAGTAGCTTCGCTAAACTCGTTGTGTGCGCTTTTGAAATCGCCTGTTGCTCCATATATCTCTGCTAAAAGGCGTTTGCTTTTGGCAAGTTTATCGCGTGCGCCTGTTTCTTTGAATATAGAGAGGGTAGGCAAGACATTTTGCAATGCCTCCGCATACTGTTTGCGCTTCATGAGTATGTTTGCCAAGCCATAACTTGCCTGCCCTATGCCACTTTTATCCTTGACTTCGGTGGCTATTTGAAGACTTTTTAGTTGGTATTCTTTTGCTTTTTCTAAGTCATCAATATTCATATACACATCGCCTATAGCATGATACGAACTGACTAAATAAAACTTGTTTTGTGTCTTTTCATAGATAGTGAGTGCTATTTGATAATAACGCAAGGCTTCCTTATACTTCTTTTGATTATCGAATGTGCCTCCTATGTTGTTCAGTAAAGATGCCTCTAATGCCTCATTTTTGGTCCTTTTCGCTATAGGCAAGCCTTTTGTATAGTATTCTCTTGATTTTTCATAGAGTTCTTTGCTATTCGGGTTTTCATTGGCTTGTTTGGTATAAATAGACCCTATATTGTTCAAACAGCTTAATATTCCTTTTTCGTCTTTGATTTCTTCACGTATCTTGAGGGCTTTCTGATAATAATCAAGAGCTAAAGGATAATTGTTTTTATCAGAGTAAATGCGTGCTAAATTATTGAAAGATGTGCCTATGCCTTTTTTGTCATTTTTTTTTATATATATGATTAATGCTTTGTTTTGTAATTCAAAAGCAATATCAAGGTTTGCTTTTTGAATAGAAATAGCACTAATAGCAGTAAGCGCATCTGCTTCTCCTCTTGAATATTGCATGATAACCGCTTCTTTCTGGGCTATTTTCGCATATTCAATGGCTTTATTGGGATTAGTAGGTCCTAATATCCTGACTATAGCCATATACGTATTTACCTTGTTGGTATCTTTCGCTGTTTTCAAGACCCGCTCAAGGCTGTCTATTTTGGGATTAGGCTTTTGGGCGTATATAAAATAAGGAAAGACAAATAGCAGGTAAGCCAATAAAAAGTGGTTCATAAGAAAGTTGTATAAATCAACACAAAGATAGGTACAAAAAATAAAATTTCCCGAAAAACATACTTTTTCGGGAGGAGAAAAAGGCTATTCTTTAACTTTTTTCTTGCGGGGTGACTCATCTACCTGAAAACCGAACTCGCCTAACGTTTTAGGTTCAGTTCTGTAGAGTGCTTTCAGCAAATCGCGGGTTTGCTTCAATAGGTCATCAAGTGGGGTAGTAAGCAAATTGCGTTGCTCATGGGCTTGCTTTGTGAGGCGTTCATACTCTTTCGCTTGCTTGTGCAGTTCCAATGCCTTGCCTACGTTTTCGGCTTGCTTATCCCAATCAAGGGCTTTCAAAGGGGACGTATCACCCAATGCTTGATGTTTTTTAGCGACTAAATCCGCTAATTTTAAGAGTTCTTCAGTATTTTTACTGATTTTTACACGCACTACTTTTGCCATAATAGAAAAATTTAAGGTTAAATGTATCGGGTTCTTAGAAAGTTATTGCAGGATTTACCAAAATCCACCGCGTAGCCATTCTGTAAGAATCCCTTGTTTAGCAAAAGCACGGTACTAAAGTGGCAAGAGATGCTTACAGCATGGCTAATTCTCGGACACGTTTCCACAATAATTTTTGAAGAATCATATAGATTTATAACGACTCTATGTGCTATTTATTATATTGAATGTTTAAGATTAAGTATCAAATATTATGTTTTTAATACTAAATATTATATTCTTAGTGTTGAATATTATGTTATTATTATTTAATATTATATTGTCAGTATTAAATATTATGTTTTCAGCGTTGAATATTTTGTTTTTAGCATTAAGTATTGTGTTTTCAGCGTTGAATATTTTGTTGTCAGTTTTTATAAATAAAAACTCCCTGACAATAGTTGATTATCAGAGAGTTTTGGTTATCAAGTAATGGTTGTGCTTGAGGGAACTACTTTATTCTTTGATGAATTTAGTTTGCAATCTTTTCTTATCCGTGCGAAGTTGCAAGATATATGCGCCAGCTTTCCAAGTACGGAAGGCAATTTGCAAGCTTGCCTGCACGTCTTCGAGCTTGCCTGCCCCGCGCCATACGCGCTTGCCTGCTATCGTATAGACTTCC
>JAYTNK010000803.1:0-2825 GCA_043748375.1 Cytophagales bacterium | reverse complement strand
TGCTCGATAGGATTTGAAACCCTATCCTATAAACAGCAATGGAAATTAGGTTCTTTTTATAAATCATCAGGCACAACAGCCAATTCTTTGATATTGTTTAGTTCGTCTTCTGTTGTCATTTTTTTGTGGTGTTTTTCTTGGTTTTTGATGTAATTACGAACTCTTTGCACATTCGAAGGGCTAACAGAAACAACAGCATATCCATCTTGCCATTCAAAATACGCATCGATAAGCCCACTTTCTACTATCCATTTTTGCGAAACACCTTTTATATCCTTTACCACATTGCTGACAGAAAATTTTGGGCTGAGTGAAATTAATAGATGTATATGGTCTTCAATACCATTGATAAAGTCTAAATGATATGTTTTATCAAGGCATATTTTACGTATTTGGTCATACAGTTTGTATTTTAGCTTTTGGCTAATGGTAGGCTGTCTGTTTTTTGTACTCCAAATGAGGTGCACCCAAAGGGCAGAGTAGGTTTGCATAAG
Source organism: Cytophagales bacterium (assembly GCA_043748375.1). Taxonomy (GTDB): domain Bacteria; phylum Bacteroidota; class Bacteroidia; order Cytophagales; family Microscillaceae; genus RDXI01. The sequence goes on along the minus strand of JAYTNK010000803.1, from coordinate 2,331 downwards.
CATAAAAGGGTTATGTTCTGATTTTTTTGTTTTTATAACTTTATTTTCTTAATTCAATAGGATTAGTTTATTTTCTTTGTCTGTAGTTTTATTTTACCTGCTCAATAGAATAGGTAAGGATTATTTTATAGCTTTATTTTGCCTGCTCAATAGGATAGGGTTTGAAACCCTATCCTATTGAGCAGGCAAAATAAAACGTTTTTCATAAATAACTTTCTTTTGTTTTTTATGTACGGTTGAATGAAAGGCGAAATATTGCCTGTTTCGAGCAAATCCACCTCCTTTGCCAATAATTTTTCTAAGGCAAGCCACATACCTACAAACTCAAGTCCTACAGGTTGGCTGTGGTCAAGTTCTACCAAAATATCGACATCACTATCTGCTGTAGCAGTGCCATCTGCATACGAACCAAAGAGCCAAGCCTTCAAAACAGGTTGGGTATGAAAGTATTGAATAATCGGGTTTGCGTCAAAATTCATATTTTTTAGTTCAAAAATAAACCTATATTTTTTTGTAGTTTTTTTATATGATAGAGGTTGCAATTCTAATATTTTTTTCGGTTGTCAATGTGCTTGCACTTGAAAATCCGCAAAAAAGACCGCGAATCGCAGATTGTCAAGTCTTCGACATTGACAACTGCCAGTTTTGCCTACGTTCGCAGCACTACTTTTTATTGGCAAAGACCTTTTATGGCTTCATATGCTTGCATAAACCCTAATTCACCTGCCTTCCTCAAATCAAGACACCCACTTTCTTTTTGACCTAATTTTTGTATTTTCAAAAGCCCCCGATTATAATAAGCAGTTGTATGTTTTGGATTAAGCTCTATAACCTTATTGTAGTCTTGCGCTGCGCCTTGTATATCACCTAAGGTTGCTTTCAAAATACCCCGATTATTATAAGCATTTGCATATTTTGGATCAAGTTCTATAGCTTTGTTATAGTCTTCCAATGCACCTTTAGTATCAATTAAGTTTGCTTTCAAAAGCCCACGATTATTATAAGCACTTGCGTATTTTGAATTAAGCTCTATAGCTTTCGTATAATCTTTTAAAGCACCTTGCGCATCACCCATTTTTTCTTTTAAAACTGCGCGATTAGCATATGGCGCGTCTTGCATAGGATTAAATTCAATGGCTCTACTGTAATTTTCAAGAGCCTCATGAGTTTTTCCAGTAAAATTATACAAATTCCCCAACGCATAATAGGCTTCTGCATATTTGGGGTTCATTTTTATAGCATTCTGATAATCTTTAATAGCTTGTGTAGTATCACCTAAAGATACCTTTAATTTACCATGTTCAAAGTATGCGACTGGACTTGGTTCTAACTTCAAATACACTTCCCAATCTTTTAAAGCGCCTTGTATGTTGCCTGAATCAAATTTTAGGTATGCACGGTTTCCGTATGCTTGCACATATTTTTCATCAAGACTTATCGCTTTGTCATAATCTTTCATGGCTTCTCGAACATTACCTAAATTTGCTTTTAAAATACCTCTATTATTATAAATAGGAGCTTTTGTTGGTTCAAGTTCTATGGTTTTGTCATAATCATTTATTGCCCCTTGTGTGTCACCTGAGTTTCTTTTTAATGTTCCGCGATAGTAATAAGTTGCGGCATGAGTTGGTTTAATATCTATTACCTTTGTATAGTTTTGTATCGCTTTTGATGTATTGTTAAGCTGTTCATAACAAATTGCAAGGCTGTAATATGCATACCAAAAATCAGGATAGCGAATAGCCAAGGCTTCCAAAGTAGCTAAATAGCTTTGAAAATTATCTTGCCTACGAAATAACCAAGCCTTACAGTACAGCCCGTAGGGACTTTCAGGTGCAAGTTCCATCGCTTTTTTGCGGTTGTTGGTGCGGAGGTCGTCATCTTCAGTATCCCAAGCAATTTCGAATAGTCTTTTCGCCTCGTCGAGTTGAGGAGTTTGTGCTTGCACACCGCAGGCAAGGAACAGTAAAAAGAGAGAAAAGCGTAGTTTTTTCATATCAAAATAGGGTTTTAGCGTAAATAACCAAATGTTTGGGGGTTATTTTTCCAAGTTTTTTCTCTTATATTTTCTAAAGTTCGTTCATCATTATCCCAAATAGGCACAAAATCAGCAGGTTTATCCATAATGGAAATTACGTCATGCCACATGCTTAATCTAATAAGCCCGTTTCTAATTTTTTTCCTTCTGTATTTTTTTAAGTGAAAAGAGAAGTTTGTCATTTTGAGCGAAGCGAAAAATTTCGTTTTTCGTTCACAAATCGTCATTCAACAACGAGATGCTTCACTACGTTCAGCATGACAAATGCGCTATCACTAAAAATAATACAGAAG
>JAYTNK010000802.1:0-7543 GCA_043748375.1 Cytophagales bacterium | reverse complement strand
GTGCCATAATATAGAAACGTTTTCTTCGTGTTTTTCGTGGTTTTTATAAAAGAGTTGCAAATATAGATAAAGTCTTGTAAAAGTTTGCAAATTTATTTTATATTTTTTTCATTTGTTTTCTTTTTGCTTAGCAAATTAAGTGTTTTGCCTTTTGTAAGTATCATTATGCTACTCAAAAAGGAAGCACAATTTTTTATGTATAGCATTGTTTTTAGCAAAATAGCCTTTTAAGTCCTGAAAAACTTGCTATTTTCATGAAACAAGCCTACCTTTGCAAAAATATCTGAAAAATGATTACTGTTGAAAATATATCTCTGCGCTATGGCAAACGCGTGCTATTTGAAGATGTAAACGTAAAGTTTACAGGCGGAAATTGCTACGGCATTATTGGTGCAAATGGGGCAGGAAAGTCGACCTTCCTTAAAATTCTATCAGGCGAAATAGACGCTACCACAGGCAAAGTCCATTTCGCGCCAGGCGCACGTGTGGCTTCCCTGAAACAAAATCACTATGAATATGATGCAATACCTGTCTTGACTACAGTGATGATGGGGCATATCAAACTGTGGGCAGTGATGCAAGAAAAAGAGGCTATTTATGCCAAACCTGACTTCAGTGAAGCTGATGGCGTACGCGCCTCTGACCTTGAGGGCGAGTTCGCTGAACTAAACGGATGGACTGCCGAAAGCGATGCCGCAGAAATTCTCTCGGCACTTGGCGTAACAGAGAACAGACACCAAAAACTACTCTCCGAGTTGAACGGACCCGAAAAGGTAAAAGTACTGCTTGCGCAAGCTCTGTTTGGCAACCCCGATATTTTATTGCTTGATGAACCTACCAACGACTTGGATATGGAAACTATCACATGGTTGGAAGATTTTTTGGCAGATTTTAAAAATACGGTGTTAGTCGTTTCTCACGATAGGCACTTTCTTGATGCCGTTTGCACACACGTAGCTGATATTGATTTTGCCAAACTAAAAATCTATACAGGCAATTATACATTTTGGTACGAATCGAGCCAACTCGCCCTAAAACAGCGCGGCGATACCAACAAGAAAAACGAGGAAAAGAAGAAAGAACTCCTCGACTTTATTGCCCGATTTAGTGCCAATGCCGCAAAGTCAAAACAAGCCACAAGCCGCAAAAAAATGATTGAAAAACTGGATATTGAAACGATTGCCGTTTCCAATAGGCGTTATCCAGGTATTATTTATACGCAAGAACGTGAAGCAGGCGACCAAGTATTGATAACTGATAACCTCTCCTACCAATCACCCGAAGGCAAGTGGCTGTTTAAAGACCTCATGCTCAATATCAACAAAGGTGATAAAATCGCCCTTATTTCCCGCGATAGTGTTGCTGTAAATGCGTTTTATCAAATCGTTAATGGCGAACTTGAACCTACATCTGGCTCTTATAAATGGGGGGTAACCATTACTACGTCTTACCTGCCCGTCGATAACAATGCCTATTTTCAATCAGACCTCAATCTGGTAGATTGGTTACGCCAATATACAGCAGGCGAGAAAGACGAAACTTATATGCGTGGATTCTTGGGGCGTATGCTCTTTTCAGGCGATGAGCCTTTGAAAAAATGCAATGTGCTATCAGGAGGTGAGAAGATGCGTTGCATGATTTCGCGCATGATGCTCACCAATGCCAATGTTGTTATGCTTGATGAACCTACTAATCACCTCGACCTTGAGTCTATTATTGCTTTTAACAACTCTTTAAAGGATTATAAAGGTACTGTGTTATTCACTTCACATGACCGCGAATTTGTCCAAACTGTCGCTAACCGTATCATAGAAATCACGCCAAAGGGAGCTATTGATAGATATTTGTTGTACGACGAATATTTGGAAAGCGAACAAATCAAAGAGTTAAAACAAAAAATGTATGTTTAGTTGCTTTTATGCATTTTAATTTACAATTACTTATAATAAAGCTACTTTTACCCTACTTATTTGTATAGGTGTAGGTATCTAAAGTTTGCTAGTATTTTTGAATAAAGCTCATTATCAGTTATTTAAACCCACAAAGTCTTTTAAATACTTTGTGGGTTTGCAAACGGAAAAATACTTTCCAATAAAATACATGCTATATCATATTGCGCGCCTTCCGAAAAAGTGTGATGCAACCAATCAGGACGAATATTGACCTCAAGAGCCTTAGTGTGCGCCAAAGGATTTTTTGTATTGTCTGTAGAGATGAAATCAATACCAAAATAACTTGCCTGTAGGTATTCGCTTAAGCGTTCTATCAGCGCGTGAAAGTCAGGGTGAATTTGGTGCGTAACATCTGTAGCTATAGCTCCTTGAGCCATATTTGCCAATGTTTTCAGCTGTACTTTCTGGTTTTTTGCGGGAATAGATTGCAGGGTAAGTCCTTGTTTGGCAAGTAATTGAAAAGAAACATCATCTAATTCCAAATTATTGAAAGGATTTTGGCTTTTGATAACAGCTTGGCGAGCCTCTATCAACTGTGCAAGCGTGCTTTCTCCATTGCCTATTACATGGGCAGGTTCGCGCACACACGCGGCGACAATCTTGCCTCCTATAACTTGTATGCGCAAATCGTCCCCTTCTACTTGTTCCTCGAGCATAAAATAGGTAGCCAAAGAAGCATATTTATTCCAATACTGTGCGAGCGTAGGCAAGGTTTTGATGTGCATGACCACACCTTGCCCTTGTGTCATATCCAAAGGTTTGGCTACATACGTCTTGCCTTCCTGCCAAAAATCATACAAGGCTTTATCTTCTAAAGAAGTAAAAATAACGCTCTTTGGACTTGAAATGCCACACGCTTCGAAGGCTATTTTTGCCAACTGTTTATTGTCGCAAAAATATTCGGCGCGCAAGTGAATAAGAGAAGTAGGTATGCCTTCCAAAATGAGTTCTTGCTTGCCTGCCTTAGATAGAATATGCACTTCTTTACCAAAACAAGCTGATACATCTTGAACCACAATGCCCATAGTTTGGGCGGTTCTAATGATTTGTTGGTGTTGCAAATTCATGATATTACAAATTTTTGGCTAATCTAAAACCAGCGTGTTGAAAAAAGTTCCTTCTGAACCACAAACGATAATATTTGGAGGCACTCGTGCCACTACTTGCCCAAGAACCGCCTATCATCATGCTATGCTCATTATCGAAATAAGGAAGTGAAAAATCATCATACCAATCATGTATTTCAAATTGGGGCAAAGGATAAAAATCGTTTTGCAACCAATCCCACACATTGCCAAATAAATCATGGAATAACGATTCGTCTTGCCCGCTCTGCATAAAGCCCACAGGAGTAGGCGAGCCGTATAATACACTCAGGTTGTATTTATCCGAAAAAACTACATCTTCTTTAGTTGCTAATTGGCTTGCGCCTATCAAATGGAATTCTGCTTCTGATAGCAAACGCCATGCCGCACCTTTCCAAGCGCAGTAGGCTTGAGCTTCTAAAGCGTTCACTTCTACAGGAAAGTCCAAAGGCATTTCCCACTCGTCAAACATAGCTCTATAGCGAAAATCTTGTCCTTCTTTTACCCAAAATTTCGGGTAATGCGTATCTGTATCCGTCTTCCAATGCCAGCCTTCTTCAGTCCAAAAAGAACTGTTTTCATAACCACCATCTTGTACAAAAATTAAAAATTCGGCATTGCTTATCAAATTTTGCGTGGCTTCAAAAGGATTTACTTTTACTTCCAAAGTTCCGTATTCATTGTCCCAGCCATATATATTGCTATCTTTTGGCTTGCCTATAGTAACTGTTCCGCCTTGCACACTTATCAATTTATTTTTGGGCGGATTGCCCAAACTGCGGGCGTATTGCCAAGAATCAGGGCGTTGCAAAAAAAGCTTCGGTAGTTGGCGAATGAGTAGAGAAGACGTTTCAAAGTGTATTCTATCATGTTCGATACTCATCAACAACGCCCAAAAAGGCGCGTTTTCTGTGATAGGCAAGGCAAAGGGTGTTTCAGCAATAACTTTGCTCACACACTCAAAAACTTGCCTGCGATACGCCTTCACTTCTTCAAAAGAAGCCCATAGCTCGCGGGTAGGCAAGTTTTGAGGCGAGTCGGGGTCGACACCTTTAGCAAAAAGCTCTTCAAAACGGGGATTGATGCCTTCCTTTAGCAGATTTGCCAAACGCAATTTGTTGATGTAAAAAGCGGCTGTATGTCCGTAATAGAAAATAAGCGGATTGCGTAAAGGGTCAGGCTGTTCATAATAAACTTCAGGCGGTAAGATAGCACTAAAAAGCACTTCATACATTTCCCATGTATTCGTAAAATATGCTTGCAACTCTTGCTCACTCACGGTATCCAAACAAATAGGCGGAAAACACACCAAGCGTGTATTTTGGGTGGTGGTCATAATTATTTCACAGAAAGGTTATAAAAAATTGTCTATGTCTATGCAATTTACCCTCAATATATTAAATAAAAAAAACACTTTCCGAAAAATTTAGATGGAGCAAAAATTTGGCTTGTATTTTTCTGCCTTTTCAGGCGTTCTAAAAGCACTGTTAGGTCTAAACAACCGCCCACATTTTCATTTCAGCGTTTTTCGATAGCCAAAAATCCATGCTGGTATTTTTAGAATGTCTGAAAAGGCAGGAATAAATTAACATGAGTGCTTATTTAGGGGAAATTTTTACGACTAAGCGGGTTCTACAGTCTTTAAAACCAAGTTGTCCGATAGGCAGGCGAGCATTACCTACGGGTTCGCAGATAATGTATTTCTCGCCTTGATGCGTTATGTGCGCTTGATACGCTGTAGGCACGCCACGAATAGCCGCGAACATGTGACCAGGATTATCCACCAAAACTACAGCAACTTTTATGCTTGGTTGATGCAACAATACAGAGGCAAATAACACTGATTTTGTATCACAATCGCCTGTACCCACTGTTAGCATTTTGGCAGGAACATCTAATTCGCCAATATAACGATTGCCACGCGAAGCAGGTGGGCGTTTGTACGGAATATCTTGGCAGAAAACCATCAATGCCTCTATTAACTTAGTAGGTGTTGCGTTATTGCCTATGTATTTACACAATAATTTGTATAGAGGCAGAGTTACTGGTTTATTATCTTTGGCTATTTTGCGGTAGTCGGGAATAGTAAACGGCTTGCCTTCCAAGACGGCTTGTCGAAAAGAGCCTTTGCGTTGAAATTCATCTACTTGTGCTTGTGTATAATTGCCTTTAAAAAAATCTTTTGGCAGTCCAAATTGTCTGGGCAGTTTGTCATATATTTTTTTGTCGCCTGTCCATTGAAATTGCACGCCTTTATCTGTTAAATCGCGGAAGATATAGGTAAATTCATATTTATCTGTCCCTTTTTTGATTGTTTGGGCATTGGCATCTTGTGTATTTTTTACTCTTTCATTGCCCGTTTTTGTATCCTTACCCGCGTTCTTTTTTTGTTCATCTTCGGTTGGTTCATCTTCTTGTTCGTTGCGTTTTTGGATAGGGTTTTGCTGTCCATCTTTTTGGGAGATATAACGATTTGTCCCTTCTTGTATAAAGGCTTGAAAATACGCTTTGAGGCGCGTTCCTCCTACGAAAAGTCCGCCAAGAAGCAGTATAAAAAAAACAAATGATTTCATATAATTTTATTCGTTTATTTCACACTTCATTACATAACCCAAACCTACGTGTGTGTGTAAGAGTTTTTGGGAAAAGTTTTTATCAATTTTATTTCGGAGGTGATTCACATACACATCTACCATATTTGTGCCTGTATCGAAGTGTATGTTCCAAACTTTTTGGGCGATTTCTACACGCGAAAGTACCTTGCCTACGTTACTCAAAAACATTTCGAGTAGGGCAAATTCTTTGGCGGTAAGTTTAATCATTTGCCCATTGCGTTTTGCGTCTTTGGTATCGAGGTCGAGTTCGAGGTCAGCTATCTTCAGGATTTTATTGATGAGTGTATTGGTTATACCACGCCTTGTGAGCGCACGTATTCGCGCCAATAGTTCTACAAATTGAAAAGGTTTGACTAAATAGTCATCTGCCCCACAGTCTAATCCCTGTACTTTATCTTCTGTAGTGCCTAAGGCGGTCAGCATCAATATAGGGACATGAGGTTTTGCGTTTCTGATAAGTTGACATAAATCGAAGCCGTTTATTTGTGGCATAATAACGTCCAGCATAATAAGGTCAAATTCTTGCTCAAGTGCAAAGCGTTTGGCAAAATTGCCCTCATATACCACTACTACTTCATAGCCATTTTCCTCAAGCCCTTGTTTGATGAAAGAGGCGACTTTTGATTCGTCCTCGGCAACTAATATGCGCATATTATTGTACTTATTATAGAATGTTGGCTAATTGTTCTTTTATTTTTTCGAGTTCGTCTTTCATATCCACTACGAGGCGTTGAACGGTTGCATCATTGGCTTTTGAGCCGATGGTGTTGATTTCGCGTCCTATTTCTTGTGTCATAAAGTTTAATTTTCTACCACTTGTGTCTTTATCTTTCAAGGTTTTAGAGAAATAATCCAAGTGATTTTGGAGTCTAATTTTCTCCTCTGTAATGTCTAATTTTTCAATATAGTACATCATTTCTTGTTCGAATCGGTTTGCGTCAAAGCTTTCTTCACCGAGTAGTTCTGTAACTCTGCCTTTTACTTTTTGGCGTATGTAGGCAAGGCGTTGAGGGTCGAGTTCGTTTATTTTTTTCAGGGCAATGCCTATATTAGTAGCATACGAGGCAAATAATTTTGCCAATATATTACCTTCTTGCGCTCTAAACGCCTCACATTTTTTCATGGCATCTTGAAAAGTATGGAAAACGGTTTGCCATTCCTCTTCCGCAAACTCTGTTCTGCCTGCGCCTTGTACCACCACATCAGGCATCAAGGCGGCTATACGAAAAATATCAGTTGTGTCTGTATGAAGTTCGTCTGCGGCGGCTTTCAATTGCGCATAATAGCCTTTGAGCAATACAGCGTTTATGCTTGCGTTTGAGCGTGAAGCATCTTTGTATTGAATATCCAACGAAGCCGTAACTTTTCCGCGTTGCAAAGTGTCTTTGAGCAAATTGCGTAATTCTATATCGCGTTCGGCAGGAAAGTTGCGTGGTGTACGCATTCCAAGGTCAAAATATTTTGAATTGATACTTTTAACTTCTGCCGATATGGTCATCGTATCTGTTTCAACGAGTGCATAGCCGAAGCCAGTCATAGAATAAAGCATAGTAAAGAGGTGGAAATAATGTAAGGCAGTTATTTTTTTCAAATATAGCCTATTTTTCGTAAAAAGCTATATTTGAAAAAAAACAATAGAAAATATAGCTTTTTAAACAAAAAGCTATATTTGAAAAAAAACAATAGAAAATATAGCTTTTTAAACAAAAAGCTATATTTGAAAAAAAACAATAGAAAATATCCTTCTGTATTTTTTTAAGTGAAAAGAGAAGTTTGTCATTTTTCGCTTCGCTCAACATCTCGATTTTCGTTCACAAATCGTCATTCAACAACGAGATGCTTCACTACGTTCAGCATGACAAATGCGCTATCACTAAAAATAATACAGAAG
>JAYTNK010000801.1:0-1897 GCA_043748375.1 Cytophagales bacterium | reverse complement strand
GGTGTAAACAATAGATTTTCAAGCGTTTGGGTTTGCATATTTACGCGTGGTATGCAAGTGCGCACATGAGGATACATACGCCAAAGCGCATATAAAAATGGGTAGGTGTTGAGTTCGTGCCTCTGCAACATAGGCAGATAAGTGTGCAGGGTTTTGTATTGTGTCCAGTCAATTTCCAGCAATAATTTTTCTGCCAAAGCCCAACTGTCATATACGAGTTTTGTGGGTGGCAATGCTTGGCGAAGGGCTTTAAATTGTGTTCGCAAGGCTTTTTTAGTCATCATCTTGCAGTCGTCCTTTTGGGTCAAATTTGATTATTACTTTTACATCTTTGAAGAATGGCATACGCGACAATCGTTCGCGTATGCTGTGAAAGGCACGCAGGAGGAAGTTTTTTTTCTTTTCTTCAGGTGGCTCATCACTCCACGCGTCATCATTATCTTCTTCTTCTTCTTCTTCTGTTTTCTTACGTTTAAAAGGGTTGGGTATAGAAGGCAATCGCTTTTGGATAGCCTCTTTCAGTGTGGTTTGGGCAGGCAAGATGCCTTCAATAAGCCAATCTTGCCCTGTATTAAGTTCGTCAAAAAACTTGACTTCTACATCCATGCGAGCAATTTTTAACAAACCGCTTACTTTACCAAGTTGGTTGTGCCAAAAAGTTTGTTTGGCGCGTACGATAGCTATTTTACACTTGCCTACCTGTTTGTAGTATCGGGGAACAAAATGCGCCCAAAACCAATATCCTGCAAGGTCGGGACGACTTTGCAGGTCTTTGGTATTCAGCAAAAAATTTGTGTATGCATCTTCAGGCAAGTTTTTTAGTACTCCTCGCAAAGCTGTATGGTAGTTTTTCTTGCCTACCTTGCCTACCAACTGCACTACATAACACTCGTTTCTATCGTCTGCCAAGGCGATAATACTACCACCAGCGGCTTGATACAAGGCTCTCATAGCAATTTATCTATAGCATTGGCTAAAGCACGGTCTTTTTCGGTAATCGTATTGCCTGCATCATGCGTGGTAAGCGAGATTTCCACTCGATTATAGACATTGAACCATGCAGGGTGATGATCCATTTTCTCGGCTATTAGGGCTACTTTTGCCATAAACCCGAAGGCTTCTATAAAATTTGCAAATTGAAAGGTGCGTTTGAGTTGGTTATCAGTTTCTTGCCACATACATTTTGAACGATATAATAAGGGTAGTTATTAGCTTTTTTGCAAATTTTTGCAAAAGTGTTTCTTTTTTGAAGAAAGAGTTTATTTTAGAATAGCTCTTGAAATCACTAATTTTTGAATTTCAGACGTGCCTTCCCCAATTGTACACAGTTTGCTATCTCTATAAAATTTCTCTACAGGGAAGTCTTTGAGATAGCCGTAGCCACCAAATATTTGGACAGCTTCAGTTGCTACCCTCACACAGACTTCAGAGGCATAATATTTTGCCATAGCCGACTCTTTGTTTACGGGTAGGTGAGCTTCTTTTAGCTTGCAGGCACGTTCTATCAAAAGTTCAGACGCGTCTATTTCGGTAGCCATGTCTGCAAGTTTGAAGCCGATGGCTTGGAACTTAGAAATTGATTGATTGAATTGGTGTCGTTCTTTCGAATATTGTAGGGCGGCATCATACGCACCTTTTGCAATGCCCAATGAAAGTGCCGCGATAGAAATGCGTCCTCCATCTAATACTTTGAGTGATTGCACAAATCCGCTACCGATTTCGCCCATGACTTGAGATTTGTGTACACGACAGTTATCAAAAATCATTTCAGCAGTTTCAGAGGCACGCATACCGAGTTTGTTTTCTTTCTTGCCTGCCGAAAAGCCCGCCATACCACGTTCTACGATAAAGGCAGTCATAGCGTGTGAGTCGCCTATAGCACCTGTGCGCACTATTA
>JAYTNK010000800.1:0-2619 GCA_043748375.1 Cytophagales bacterium | reverse complement strand
GTTCTGTGGACGTTTATCCCGACAATCCGATGGGTTGGGGTGCAGAAGGTATGAAATATAGGTTTCAATGGAATTACCCTATGGCATTTTCGCCTCATGACGCTAATGCGTTGTATGTAGGCGCGAATATCCTTTTCAAAACCACCAACGAAGGGCAAACTTGGACAGCCATTAGCCCCGACCTCACGCGCAACGACACGACCAAAATGAAGCCTACAGGCGGGACATTGACTAAAGACAATACAAGCGTAGAATATTACGGCACTATCTTCGCCTTTGCGGAGTCGCCTTACGAAAAAGACGTAATTTGGGTGGGTTCTGATGATGGGCTAATTCACGTTACGCAAGACGTAGGCAAGACTTGGGCAAACGTAACGCCCAAAGGAATGCCCGAATGGGTGATGATAAACAGCGTAGAGCCTCACCCTTTCGTAAAAGGCGGTTGTTATGTAGCTGGCACGCGCTATAAGTCAAACGATTTTCAGCCTTACCTATACCGCACATTGGATTATGGCAAAACGTGGACAAAGATAACCAATGGCATTGCGCAAGACCACTTTACAAGAGTAGTACGTGCAGACCGTAGCAGGCAAGGGCTTTTGTACGCAGGTACGGAACGCGGTATGTATGTGTCATTTGATGATGGCGCAAATTGGCAGACCTTGCAACTGAACTTGCCTACTGTACCCATAACGGATTTGGCTATCAAGGAAAATGATTTGATAGCCTCTACACAAGGGCGCGGTTTTTGGATTTTGGACGATATAACGCTCTTGCATCAAATCAAGGCAGACCTCAAAAACAAACCTTTTCATTTATTTGCTCCGCGCCTTGCCTACAACAACATGGCAGGCAGTCCGCCCAATCTCGAAGGGGTAGGCAAGAATCCACCTGCAGGCATTGCAAGCAAGTTTTTCTTGCCTAAGATAGACACCGCAAAAGTGGCTACTTTGGAGTTTTTAGATGCACAAGACAATGTTATCCGCACTTTTAGCTCGAAGGCAAACAAAAAAGCAAAGAAAAAGAACCCAAGTTTAGGCGAGCTAAAACTCAAAGCGGGCTTGAATAGTTTTTCGTGGAATACACGCTATGAAGACGCTACACGCTTCGATGGCTTGATACTCTGGGCAGGTGGCACACAAGGCGCGAGAGCTGTACCCAATACGTACAAAGTGCGCCTAACCGTAGGCACAGAGTCGCAAACGCAAACTGTAGAATTGAAAAAAGACCCACGCATCAGTTCCTCTCAAGCCGACCTACAGGCGCAATTTGACTTTCTGATGAGCATACGCGACAAACTGACCGAAACGCACAAAGCTATCATCAAAATACGCAAGGCAAAAGAGGACATCAATCTTTTTATCAAGAAAGTAGAAGAAAACGAAAGCTACAAACCTTTGATAGACTCGGCAAAAGCTCTTACGAAACGCCTTACAGCGATAGAAGAAACGCTTTATCAAACCAAAAACCAAAGCCAACAAGACCCGCTCAACTTTCCTATTCGCCTAAACAACAAACTAAGCTCCTTGGCGAGTACGGCAGGCAATGGCTTTTTTCGCCCTACAGACTCGATGATACAAGTGAAAAACGACCTTACTGCCCGCATAGACGCAGAACTGAAAAAGCTCACGACTATCTTCGAACAAGATATTCCCCGCTTCAATCAAGCCGTGCAAGAGAAAAGTGTACCCGCTATTCAGGTAGGGAAGGATTAGAAAATAAAAATCTCGCCTGCAAAGGCAGGTGAGGTTTTTTAATAAAATTGATGACTACGCCAATGTGTAAAGAAAAGTATAGATATTGTTTTTTTCACTCAATAAAAATGAAGTATATTATCCAAGTTATAAAAGCGCGTGCCTCTGCCTTGAAGGATGGGAGAGTGTCTGAGCAATATTTTCCAAAAGGAGATTTTGGAAAGTTGCAAAGATTTGAGTTATTTGTGGGGGATAGAGAAGGGCTAATAGATGTTTGGGAGAACGGTTTTGTAAGTATCGACCTTATACAATACATTCATAATACTGACTTTATAGTATTAGCTCCAACTAAAATGTTTGATACAAACAAAGATAATGAACGCAAGGAATTGTTCGAAAAATTAGATTTTTTGTTTTCTCGATTGGAAGTATAGTCACCCGTTGTGCGAAGTTTGTAACTTCGTACTTTTGGTTTTGGCAGTTTGTAGTAGTTGTCAATGTCGAAGACTTGACAATCTACGAATCCTTTTTTTCAGTTTGTCAAGTTTAACGACATTGATAACTGAAAAAAATTTTACCCACCGTAGGCGAACAAACTGCGCTAAAGCCTTTCAAAACAGGGTTTTAGTGCGGTTTTTTTTGTTTTTGCCGCTCGTAAAGCAAGATATCCCCCGATTCAATCAAGCCGTGCAAGAGAAAAGTGTGCCTGCTATTCAGGTAGGGAAGGATTGATAGTCAATGTGTTATAAAATTTTCTCGCCTGCTTTGAAAAAAGTGGGCGTTTTTTTTGGTTTTGTGAAATAGTATGCTTACTATTGCCGTAGGATTGAGTGTGAGAGGCAATCATTATGCTATTACTTTTCTAAAAGCAATGCCCTTTTCAGACTGAACTTAGGTTCATCATACTGAACATAGAAAATACTCG
>JAYTNK010000799.1:0-7597 GCA_043748375.1 Cytophagales bacterium | reverse complement strand
CTTCTGTTTCAACAAGCAGGCGGTGAAATACGTTTACGCAGCTATAATAAATATACAAACGATGCGAGGCATCAGAGTCATAGCGTTTATAGATATTATGAATTTCTTTGTTTAGCAGGTTAAGCTCTAATTTCTCGCTGTCCTCCAAACTAAAGCTGTAGCTGCCATATTTTTTAAAGTATTCAGCCATAAAACTTTCAACTCTATCTACATCAAGCATATAGGCTACGTGACGGTTGTATAGTTGTGAATAGTCATAATAATCTTGTGTGCTGATATGTAATTTTTTAAGGTTTTTGTACACGAGCATCAGTTCATTGGATAAGTCATATTCCAATAATTCTTTTTCCAGTTTTTTAAGCGTGGTGATAGCGATAGTTCGTTTTTTAGTAAATACGATTTCGTTCAAATTAGCTACTTTTTTGAGTAAATCGGTTCGTGGGTTTTCTATTTGTTCGAGGAGATATTCCTCAATTTTTTGGTTCAAGCGCGAGCGAAGCGTGTAATAAGCGTTAGAATTAACGTTTAGTTCCTTCATAACTTTATTATCCGAAAGCTGGTCTTGGTGCATAAACTTCAACAAGTCTGCCGATTTTTCGGCATTACTTTGCATGAGTTGGTCATAAATATTTTTAAAATCTTCTTGAGAAAGTTGCTTAATAATGTTTTTGAGCTTTGCCATATTGTGTAAGATTATTGTAAAGATAGTATCATCTGCTTCAAGGTGCAGAAGATGCGTGTGTGTAAGGTTTTCTAATATTTGCAACAAAAGTACGCATATTTTGTGTAAAAAAAATTTTATAGCATTATTTTACAGCATTATTTTTTTGCTGTATATTTGCGTATGAAAGCTATTGTTATTGATGACGAACCACGTGCAAGAAGGATTTTGGAGCAGTTACTCAAGGAGTATTGCCCTCAAATAACAGACATTGTCACGGCTGAAGATGTGCCTACGGCTGTAAAAGCTATCCATGAACATTTGCCTTCTCTTGTATTTTTGGATATTGAAATGCCGCAATACAATGGTTTTCAGCTATTTGACTTTTTGAGTACGGTCAATTTCGCTACTATTTTTACCACAGCGTACAATTCGTATGCGTTACAAGCATTTCAGGTTTCGGCTGTAGATTATCTTCTAAAGCCCATTCAAATAGATTTGCTGATAAAAGCGGTGGAGAAAGCAGAGAAACGATTGAGTATGCCCTTGCCTGCCGAAAACATAGAAGCCTTACAAGCTAATATGAAACAGGCGCATATTACACGTCTTGCCTTGCCTACTACAGAGGGCTTTATGTTTATTGAGGTGGCTGATATTGTATGCCTTAAGGCATCGGGAGCTTATACTGAAGTTGTTATGAGTAAAAATCTCCAATATTTAGTTTCCAAAAACCTTAAAAGTTTTGAGAATATACTCACACACAGCTACTTTTTTCGCCCGCACCGTTCCTATTTAATTAATTTAAACAAAGTAAGGTCGTACAGTAGGCAAGACGGGGGTTATATTATAATGGATAGTGAGGACAGTATTAGCATAACCAAAGAACGCCGTGATGAGTTCTTCAAAGTCTATCAAATGCCCCGATAAACAAAGAGGTGGAATTACAGAAAAAAGCAGTAACTTGCGGCATATTTGAGTGTTGGTTCTAAAGTTCTTAAACAATATAGCCGTACATTTCGTATAAGTTAATAGGCTTTTGAAGCGAGAACAGGCAAGGCAAGATGTTTGTCGCCAATACTTTCGCAAAGAAGCTAATAAAACATTTTTTTACCTGTATCGAGAGGCTGAATAGCCTACAAATCAGCGCGACCTCTTTTTGAGTAGCAGATGCCACTCACAAAGAAAACGTACGAAAACCAATACAAAAAACGAAAAATATATGATTCAAAAACCCCGTTTCGGCACAAATGATGAGGCAGATTTTTTTATTTGTTTGAAAAAACGAATAGACAATTACTTCAAAGAGAGCGACATATCGAAGCATGGCAATGCTACCATGCTGTTTAAAACAATCGCTATGTTAAGCATTTATGTTGTACCATACTTGCTTATTCTTACGGGTTGGTTTTCCATAAGCATGATGCTCGTGTGTGTGTGTGTAATGGCATTGGGCAAGGCGGGCATTGGAATGTCTGTTATGCATGATGCTAATCATGGCGCGTATTCTGCTAAAAATTGGCTTAACACGATAATGGGCAATGCCTATTATTTGCTTGGTGGCTCGCCTGCCATTTGGAAAATACAACACAATGTTTTGCACCATACCTATACCAATGTACATGAGTTAGACGAAGATGTAGAAACCAAGTTTATCTTGCGCCTCTCGCCTCATGCAGACTTAAAGTCTATTCACCGCTATCAATATCTATACGCATTTCCCTTGTATTGTTTGATGACTTTCTCTATGTTATTCAAAGATTTTGTGAAAGTTTCGCGCTATCATAAATACAATTTAACGGCTAAAAACGCCCGTATTTCGATGGATATGTTTGATGTGGTCATAAGCAAAGTGATTTACTTATTTTTCATGCTGTTTATCCCTTATATGCTATTGAGTATTTCTTTTTGGATTATTTTCGTTGGTTTTTTAATATTACACTTCATTGCGGGTTTTATTTTGAGTGTAGTCTTTCAGTTAGCACATGTAGTAACAGAAACTGACCATCACATGGTAACTGAAAACGAACCATTAGAAAATACTTGGGCTATCCATCAGTTAAAAAGTACAGCTAATTTTGCGCCTAAGAATCGCTTTTTGAATTGGTATGTAGGCGGCTTAAATTTTCAAATAGAACATCATTTGTTTCCACACATTTGCCATGTACACTATCCTAAATTAGCCAAAATTGTAAAAAATACTGCCTTAGAATTTGGATTGCCTTATCACGAACAGCCTACTCTCATGTCAGCATTTCGCTCGCATATTGCTATGTTGAAGCAGTTGGGCAGACCAGAAGTAGTGGCATAATCTTTCGAAACCTCACAAAAATTCAGAAATGTGAACAGCCCCCAAAAAGTAATTTTTGAGGCTGTTTTTTTTTTACGTAATTTTTATATACTTTTGCATAGAAAATAAGCGAGTTTTCTTTGTGAGCAATATCTACTACTCAAAAAGGAAATTTGCAAAAATAAAAAGTATGGTAAAACTTTGACTAACTGTTTGTTATTTTAAAAAAATCTGCTGCTTGTGTCAAACTCGTCCGCTATCCGTTTACTTACTTTAGTAGTTGCTACTACGTTGCTATGGGCGTGCAATACCTCCGAACGTTTGCCCAATCGTTTGTTTCATAATCTTACGGCTCGTTACAACCCTTATTTTTTGGTGAATAAACGCCTTGACTCTTTAGAAACTAGCCTATACGAAGCCCGAAAGGACAATTATAACCGCGTGTTGGATATCTTGCCTGCCAGCGATACCAACGCTTGGAAAGGCTATGATGAGATGCTGAACAAGTGTATCAAACAAGCCTCCATAGTTAAAAATCGGCACGAAAACAGCAAGTGGCTCGATGCCTCCTACTTGCAGGTAGGCAAGGCGCGGTTTTACCTGCGCAGTTTTGATGATGCTGTTAATACCTTTAAATACATCAATACCAAAAGCAAGCAAAACCACTTGCGCCAACAAGCATTGATGCAACTCATGCGCACTTATATTCAGTTAGACGATATAAAAGCCGCAGGAACGGTACTTATCGCGCTACATAAAGAGGACATGAAAGAGCCTGAAAAGAAAGATTTTTTGCTATTGCGAGGACATTTTTTTCGTAAACAAGATAATTATTTAGAGGCAGGCAAGAGTTTAGGCTCTGCCCTAAAAATCATGAAACGAGGCGAAAAACGAGGTAGAACACATTTTATACAAGGGCAAATTTACCAAAAATTAGAAAAGCCAGAACTTGCCTACAAACACTATCATCAAACCCTACGCAATAATCCTGACTTTGAGCTTGCTTTTTATGCCAAACTATACATGGCGCAAGTATCTAAACTTGCTACTGAAGGCGATAGCAAAAAGGTATATAAATATTATAAGAAATTATTGGCAGACAATAAAAATAAAGATTACCAAGATAAAATCTTTTACGAAATGGCTCTTTTTGCGCTTTCGCAAAAAAGCACGAAAGAAGGTATTGGTTATCTTCGCGAATCGGTATCCATAAGTAAAAACCCCATGCAAAAGGGCTATTCATACCTGAAAATGGGAGAAGTTCACTATCAAATTCAGAAATTTGAGGATGCTAAGAGTTTCTATGACAGTACATTAGCCTCATTGCCCAAAGATGTAGAAGGTTATAAAGATATAGAACGTAGACAACGAATACTTACAGAATTGGTCGACCATCTTTCAAAATATCGTTTGCAAGATAGCTTGCAACGTTTAGCCAAAATGTCTGACACTGTACGCCTTGCCTACCTACGCAAAACGCTCACCGAGCAGGAAACACAACGTTTTCAAACCGAAGATAGTTTGCGAAAATTGGCAGAGGCAAAGAAACAAATAGATAGCCAAAAAGGTACACTCGACGAAAATGCACCAAAAGAAGGACTAGGTAATGTTTGGTATTTCTATAACCCACTTTTAGTAACAAAAGGGCAGGCAAGTTTCGTAAAAGTATGGGGACGCAGACCTCTCGAAGACAACTGGCGCAGGTCATCTAAAATTGCAGTTGCTTCTGGCGCGCCTCCGCAAACATACACAGCTATAGACGCTGAAGCATTGAAAAAACAGACTATTCAACGGAATGTATTAGAAAAAATAGCCATACTACAAGAAAAACTACCCAAAACGCCCGAAGACATTGCAAAATCCAATGCCATTATTGAAGACGCGTGCTACCAACTTGGCAAACTATACTATCTGAAGTTAAAGGAGAATAACCGTTCTGCCTATTATTTGCGCGACCTTCTAAAACGGTTCGAAAAATCAAAACACGAACCTGAAGCCTTGTATTTATTGTATCAAATCTTTAAAGAGGACGCTGATAAATCTGTTTGTGGTGCTTATAAAGACGCACTTTTGGCAAAATACCCCAATTCAACTTTTACAAAACTATTGTTGAACCCCAATTATTTGAAAGAACTTGCCGCAAGCGAAAAGGCTGTACTTAAAGGCTACGCAAAAGCATATAAGGACTATGAGGGTTTGCGGTATGCAGAAGCATTGACCGAAATTAACCGACTACAAGATAAATACCCCTTAAATGTAATAGAAGACAAGCTGCAATACCTAAAAATATTAGTCAATTTTAAAATAAAGCCTGATAACAATGCATTTAAAGCCGAATTGATTAGCTTTGAAAAGAAATTCTCTGACAGCCCTATTATGAGTATTGTTACGGAATTACTCAAAAAAATATAATTTATAAAGAGGGTGCCGCTCGCAAAAGGATAAAACAGCTAATTCGCTACTCAAAAAGAAATTTTGCTATATTTTTGATTATTAAAAAAAGTGTGTAACTTTGCATGCTTCAATTATAATGTTTGATTTTAACAAAATACGACAATCTATGCTCAAACCCTCTACCCAATTTTTTATTAAGCATTTTAATTGATAGGTTCTATATATGTTCAAATTCAAATTTATTCTTTCAAAACAAAGCCTATTGTTTGTATGCCTCGGATTGGGTAGCGTATGCAACGAAGCAATAGCACAAGGAACAAGCGTTTTATCGTTACAAGATACGACCAACCGCCCCCTTATAACCTCTGTACCCTTTTTAAATATTGCACTCGATTCACGTGCTACAGGTATGGGTGATGCAGGCGTAGCGACCTCGCCTGATGCAAATTCAGTGTATTGGAACGCGGCAAAGCTTGCCTTTGCTCAAGAGAAGTCGGGCGCAAGCCTTACTTACAACCCTTGGCTACGCGGCTTGGGTGTAACGGATATGTTCCTTACCAGCCTCAGCGGGTTTTACAAAATAGATGACAAACAGGCGGTTGGCACAGAAATTCGCTATTTTAACTTAGGTAACATAGAATTTACGGACTTTCAAGGTAAAACCATCTTGAACTTTACACCACGTGAATATGCTGTGGCGTTTAGTTATGCACGCAAACTCTCTCAAAAAATGAGTATGTCAGTTACGGGCAGATACATTAACTCAAACCTCACAGGCGATGTTTTCAATGGTTCTGCTTCGCAAGATGCTAAACCAGGACGGAGTGCTTCGGCTGATGTGGGCTTCTTTTATACAAATCCTAAAATAAAATTGGGGAACAAAGAAGGTAGTTTGAATATTGGAGCAAACATTTCGAATATCGGAGGCAAGATATCTTATATAAGCAATGGTTCGGCAGACTTCTTGCCTACCAATATGCGTATAGGCGCGGCACTAACGATAGATTTAGACCCTTTGAAGAAGAATCAAGTTACCATGGTGTTGGATATGAATAAACTACTTGTACCCTCACCTGCCCAATATAATGCACAAGGCAAATGGATAAAAGGAGATACAACCAACAAAGGCGTAATTAGTGGTATGTTTGGCTCTTTTACAGACGCACCTGGTGGTTTTAAAGAGGAGTTGCAAGAAGTTATTATTTGTGGAGGTATAGAATATTTGTATAATCAGACCTTTGCGGCACGTATAGGTTATTTTAATGAAAGTAAGTTTAAAGGCAATCGTAAATATTTTACACTTGGCGCAGGCTTTCGTAGCAAACAATTTGGCATAGATGTGTCGTATCTTGTTCCACAAGCTTCGCGCAATAGTGCGTTAGATGGTACAATTCGCTTTACAGCTATGGCGTATTTTGGTACAACCAATAAAAAAACGGTCATGATAGAAAATGAATAGCCGTACAAGGAAGATTGACGATTGCAAGACACTGATAAGCAATGGTTTATAGCTATCAAAAGGTCATATTATTTAATTAGACTTCTTGCGAAAACCTAAAAATGGTTCAAAAAACACCTATTCCCCCTTATTTAGTGTCCTCACCAAACAAGAGGGTAAACGCATAAAATGAACCATGAAAGACTTTTGCAAGAAGTCTATTATCGTTGCCAAGCGTAAATTGCAAATAATAATTTCCCAAGATATTTACATGTTACTACATTCCTGCTTTGCTTCCGCAAAACAGGAATGTTTGGCTATAATAGCCGTTGTAAAATTATTGGTATGCAATTTGTTTTTACCTATTAGAATACTATTTTTGATGTATGTTTAACCGATTCAACTTTGCCACCCCTTCTTTTGCACCCAATTCTGTTTGGGGTAAATGGTTGCGTGCCAATAGACAAGTACTTGCCTGCGTATGGGCTGTAGGATTATTGGCTTTGACGACAACTATAGGACAAGTACATCAATACTATTTTTTTCAAAAAACTATAAGCGCATGGCAATGGTTATACTTGCCTATATTTATATTGGGGGTAGTTTGGTATATAGTACGCCAAAAAGCGTGGCATATTTACGATACATTCTCACAAGAAGTGGAGGCAAGAAAAAAAGACCAGCAAAATATCAACCTAAGCCCTGTTAAACAACAAGTTATCCGTCAATTTCATACACTCACGAGTTGGAATATGTGGAAAGGTATCGCCACACTTTTATTTGGTAGTTGGGCAATAACTTATACGCACCAAACATT
>JAYTNK010000798.1:0-1761 GCA_043748375.1 Cytophagales bacterium | reverse complement strand
TTTGCTATGTTGTGTGCAGGTTGTTTTTTTCTTGCCTGCCAATCCAGCCCAAATAATCAAAAATCTGCCTCTGTCGGATTTTATTATTGGCAAACTACGTGGCAATGGACAAAAAACGAACAACAATATATAGACTCGCTGAAAGCAAAAACGTTGTATGTGCGCTTTTTTGATTTAGACTGGAATGAACACGAAAAGCGCGTGATACCTGTTTCCCCTTTAAAGCAATCATCTGAAAAACAAATACTTACCTTGCCCGAAAATATAATTATAACGCCTACTATTTTTATCACAAATAGGGCTATGCTCAATTTACCTGACGCACAAGTAGGCGAGTTGGTGAATAAAATACATGAAAAAATCACAAAACAGTTGCAAACTATCTTCCCAAAACATACGCACTTGCCTGCCCTGCAATTAGACTGCGATTGGAGTGGCGAAACGAGGGAAAAATTCTTTAAACTTTGCACCTTATTAAAACAAAAAATAAGCCCTGCGATACTTTCTGCTACTATTCGATTGCACCAAGTAAAATATTCGCAAAAAACGGGCATTCCCCCTGTAGACAAAGGCGTACTTATGTGTTATAACGTAGGCAAGATAGATGGTTCTAATACGCAAAACTCTATTTTAGACATAGATATTATACGTGCCTATACTCCTGCCTTAGCCATGTATCCGCTCAAACTTGATATTGCCTTGCCTACTTTTGCGTGGGGCGTTCTGAAACGCAAAGGGCGTGTTATCAATTTACTTAATCATATAAGCATAGCCGATTTTCAAAATTCTACCTATAAAAACATTAGCCGAAATACATGGCGAGTAGAAAAAGCCCACTACGCAAATGGTATTTACTTATATGAAGGTGATGAGATTCGGGTTGAAATGACTGATAAGAGGTTGTTAAACAACGCCTTGCAAGAAATTTTGCCACACTTAAAGAGCAAGACATTTATCTTACTTTTTTACCATTTAAACCACAAACTGCCCGCACTTTTTAGTATAACTGATTTAAAATCTATAGCAACGTTGAAGTAAAAACGCTACCACGCATAGTACCTGTAGCGCCACCTTGCAAGGTCATACCCAGAAAAGGAGAGTTTTTAGAAGTGGAAAGTAGGCTTTTGGTAGTAATAGTAGTTTCTGTATCAAGTTCAAAAAACGTAAGGTTTGCCACCGAGCCGACTGCTATAACAGGGATAGGCAAGTCTAAAATTTCCCTTGGCGCAGTTGTAAATTTTGTCAATAATAGACTGGTAGGCAAGGGTATTGTACGCTTTTGATTGGCGGTATGCAAGGCTGAAAAGAAAGTTTCCAAACCAATTACGCCAAAGTCAGCCATATCGAGTTCCAAGTTTTTGCTTTCCTCATCTTGTGGTTGATGGTCAGAAACTATGGCATCTATAGTTCCATCTGCCAATCCTTCCCACAAGGCATCAATATCTTGTGTGGTTCGAAATGGCGGATTAACTTTGAAAAAACTGTCAAAACCTTGCATAATAGTATCATCAAAAATAAGTTGATGCACAGCCACATCGCAAGTTACGGCAAGTCCAAGCTTTTTTGCTTCGCGTATGAGGGCAACCGACTCTGCACATGAAAGGAGCGAAAAATGCAACTTGCCTCCCGCGTATGCCAATAACTGTATGTCGCGTTGGATAAGCAATGTTTCCGCTATAGCAGGCATACCGCTCAATCCTAATAAGGTACTTTGTACGCCCTCATTCATCACACCATGTTGCGTGAGCGTTTTTTCGGCAG
>JAYTNK010000797.1:0-5579 GCA_043748375.1 Cytophagales bacterium | reverse complement strand
GTGAGTATTTGCAAGAGTTGTATCTGTTGGATTTAGATTATCAACAATATTACCCTATCAATGATTATATTGTAGAACAACCGACTTTAAAAGAAATAGTTTTTAGCAAAGTCATATTTCCTGAAGTCAAAAGAAAAAGGAAGATAACAATGTTGTCATTGTCTGAATGTGTGGTAAAAGACTATAGTTGGATAGAAAATCTCGAATATTTATCTTTGGGCAATATGGATATAAACAACCTGAATTTGAGCAAGAAAATTTTGAGAAATCTCAAAGATTTATGGATATCCAGATGCCAAATAGAAAAACCAAAGTTGTATGATTTATTAGAAAAGTGTGGTAATTTGGAAGAAATTTTGCTTTTGAATTGCTTAGAGCTTGATAATGTGCCTACCGCTATTTTCAAAATGAAGAAACTATCGCGCCTTCATTTGGGTAATAATAATCTTAAAAAAATCCCAAACGAGATACTAAAATTGCCTAAATTGATAGAATTAGATTTAAGAGGAAACCTTTTAACAGATGGAGAAATAAAGAGGATACTATCTTTGAAAAGGGAAAATTTATCAATAATGTTTTAGTCTTATTTGTGTCCCCACTGTTCCAAGTTTGTTTTTCTAAATAACTAAACTACTATTTCAAGTTTAGCGAAGCGAACTTGGAACTTTCTATGTGGCAAGTTTTCAACTTGCGTTTTGCGAAGCAAAACAATGCCGAGCTAAACCCAACACAAAAGACAAAGTGTTGGCAGGCAAGTTGTATAAAAAAGAACCCACTCCGTTATCATTTAACGGTTTGGGTTATGCTTGTGCCTATATGTAGTGGATTTCGCTACTCTCCTCGCAAAGCGAATAGAATAACTCTTTCAAGTGTCGCATCAAACGATATTGCTTGAGCGTGTTGCCACTCACTTCGCTACGTTGGGCTTGTACCTCAAGCACATACTCAAACATATCATCTATCAAATACGTACCCTCTTGAGGTGTAAACTCTTCCATCATATTTTTGATAGCTTGGTTCGTAGTTAAATTATCAAACATAATTAACCTCCTTTTCCGTATGGGGCATAAGTTTAGACTTAGATTACGCCAACCAACTGAACAAAGCCATTGCAGACCTGCGCATTGACTACCAAAAATTGCAAATCAAAATCCAGTCCCTCCAAAGTGATGAAGAAGTCGCCAAGCTTAAAGCAGAAATTTTTGAAATCTATGAACAGCAAAACAAAGCCCACGAGATAACGCCTGAAGTCTATCTCAATAAAAAGTTAGAACATCTAAACACGCAAGCAAGCCTCCAAAAGCTCAAAAGTCAATTAAAAGTTGAAAATTTGGAACTCTATAAATTCGCTTCCTACAATTTGCCAAACCTCCAAATCTTTTATACACCCGATGAAACTTGTATCATGATACGAAAATAGCCTAAAATCGCAACTTTTAAAGTAGCAGACAGGGCATAAAAAAAACGTAAAAAATTTATGATTTTTTTTATAGTTTCAAATATTATACTTATTTTTTCATATCACTCTTAAAAAGAGCAATTTTGTGCTATACTATTATTTTTTTTAGAAATAGTAGAGTTATAAGAAATAAAAAATGGTTTTTAGCAAATATCAATCGAATTTGCAAATTAATGATTATAAATTTTCTCTCCGACACTTCGGAAATGGGAAAATTATTTTTTTATATACAAATGGTTGTACACACCATTTTGAATTGCTTCTCTTACATTTGTAACGAGAGTTTGATATTTAAATTTTTCATTGATAGGCAAGTTTAGCCATTCTGCAAGATGATGAAGATCAAGAACATCACCTTGATGCATTAAGACCAGCAGAATATACACATCGGAAAGTGGTTTTGGGATAAAATGCTTATTTTTGCCCTCTAAAAACACCGTTATTTTATGGAAATCCCCCTCTTACCAGAAACTTATCAATCATTACGCTCACTTTATAAATCAACTAAGGATAAACGCACGGCTAACTATTTGAATATCATCTTGTTGAAACACCAAGGGTATTCACAAGTGGATATAGCTAATATTCTGCATCTTGATGAGAATACCGTTTGCACTTGGCTGGGGAAATTCCGTGAGTCGCCTGATTTAGTGCAGTATTTAGAAGTGCATTTTAAGCCCTATATTGGTAAACAATCCTACACAGAGCTTGGTAAATTTATAGAGGCAGTAAAATCCGCTCATTTTTGCGAGGTAAAAGCTGTTATTGCTCAAACGGATAAACCTTACAGTATTTCGGGCATGACTAAATTACTCAAACGAGTAGGTTTTTCCTACAAACGATTTGTCCGCCTACCAGCCAAATTAGATATGGAAAAACAAGCCGAATTTGTAGCAAAATATCAAAAAACAGAACAAAGTTTAACGTCCAAGTGTACTATCTTCTTCAGGGATGCTGTACATCCACAACACAATACGCACACTGCCAATGCGTGGCTTGCCAAAGGTGAGCCGAGTTATATCTTGAGCAATAATGGACGTAATAGACTGAATATAAATGGATTATACAATCCAAAGACTCAAGATGTTATTGCCACATTTCACAAAACAATTAATGCACAAGCTACTATTGAAACGCTTGAGGAGCTTAAGAAACAATGCCCAGCCTATGAAAATTTATATATTATGGCTGATAATGCTCGGTATTATACTGCCAAATTATTGAAAGCTTATTTGGCGGAAAACCCTGTTTTTAAAATAATACATTTACCTCCTTATTCCCCTAACCTTAATTTGATTGAGCGTTTGTGGAAATTTACACGTAAAAATGTTATCAATGCAAACTATTGCGAAAAATTTGAAAAATTTACAACCAATATCAAAGATTTTTTTGCTAACATATCAGACTATAAAAAAGAATTAAGTAAATTTATAGGCGAAAAATTCCATCTATTTACTACAACCTAAAATCTCCCAAAACCACTTTCCGATGTGTATATCAACGAAAACGTTGGTGGAAAGTAGGGCGTAATGTACCTGTTATGTTTAGATAACCAAAAAGGGGCGCACTTGTGCGTCCCTTTTTTTGTTACTTTTGCAAACTATGAAAACCTATAGCCTCACAGTCCTTTTGCTATTCCTATACAGCACAGCACAAGCCCAAAGCGATACACTGACTACAGCCCAAGCTCAAGCTTACATAGGCAAGACCATTTGGATAAAAATGTATGTAGCAGAACTGCACGCAGGCAAGAACGACAGCCCCGACTATCTCAATATCGACAAAGAGTACCCAAACCAAACACTTGCCATAGCCATTTTCGACCACAATGTATTCAAACAAAAAACAGGATATTCACCGCAAAGTCTTGTAGGCAAGACAATCGTATGCCACGCCAAAATAACCCAATACAAAGGCAAAACCCAAATTAGTCAAAACGACCTTAAAAAAATCAGAACCCTAAAGTAGCTTCAGCAAATTTGTTGAATTTTTTTATGTAGCACGAACTAATCATAAAGTAATTACGTTGTATATACATAACTACCGTAATTATTGGTGCTGACACTTCCAAGGTATATAAATACTTCCAAACAATGCAATTAAACATCATTCAAATAGGCAATTCAAAAGGAATTCGCCTATCCAAAGCCCTCATGGAACAATATAAACTCCATGACAAAGTAGAACTTACTCTCGAAAAAGACTGTATCATTCTTAAACCCGTCGAAGAACCGCGCAAAGGTTGGGCAGAAGCATTCGCCCAAATGCACGCCAACGGAGACGACAAACTTTTGATTGATGATGTCTTTGAAGATGAGGACTGGGATTAAGTTCTTTCTGTAACCTGTCGTTTGTATCCCACAAACGACAATCTTTCTCTTTTTCAAAAATGCAGTGTGAACAGTACAAAATTGTAGTTATAAACCTTGACCCTACAGTAGTGGCAGAAATTCAAAAAAAACGCCTTTGTGTCATCGTTTCGCCCAATGAAATGAACCAAAACCTCCAAACTATTACCATTTGTCCCATTACTTCCAAATCTCACGCCTACCCCACCCGCATAGAGTTTGAGCTGGAAGGGCAAACCAATTGGATAGTCATAGACCAAATCCGAACCCTTGATAAAAGTCGCATCAGCGAAGCCCGAAGCCCCTTACAATTGGACGAAGACACCATCGAACAAGTAAAAAGTGTCATAAAACAGACGTTTGTGGATTAACTACCGACAAAATAAGGCATCGCCTAACAGGAGATGCCTATATTATTTTTGCTATAAATATCTGATAGTCAAACCACTATTCCCCAAGACTTGCAAAATACCTTGGAAACGTAACAGATAATTGTATTTATAACAGCTGGTAAACAAAACGACTTTCAAACCCAAAAATATTATGTCAAACAAAGCAACTTCATTTCAAACAGGAGGAAGAGGAACAAATTTTGAACAATCTATTCAAATTGCATTCCTTATTACCCTCATAATTAGTGGGAATGTTCCTTGTGTACCATCAAGTGAATTAATAAAGCTGTAGTTCCAGACCAAAGATTATCAAACAGATGACCTTTTCGCTATCGCAAAATCGGCAAACTTACACCATCGTTTACTCATTCAAGTAAAGCATGACATCTCATTTACCGTTGGTAATGATATATTCAAAGAGGTTATCAATGCTTTTTGGAGAGATTACATCGATACATCAAAATTTGACAAAACAAAAGACAAACTTATAGTTATTAAAAGTGGGCTAACCAAAGATGAGAGAAATGACCTCAAATCATTATTTAATTGGACAGTAACTCAAACAGCAGAAACAGGCTTTATATCAGCTGTAAATAGCGTAAAAGCAAAGAAAGTTGTGTTTGTACAAGCATTTCGCCTGCCTCATTTTTTTTCGCGCTGCGAAGGAAAAAAGAGATTTTCATTTTACTTACCCATAATCAACGAAAGCCAACATACACATAGAAAGTTTCCCTTCTAAAAGAGGGACAGCAGAAAAACACTACATACACCGTTTTATGGGGGTATGTAGTGGCTTACCTTGCTCAACAGAGCTTATTATGAATATTATGTAGAGAAAGAGGGATTGATACTTTGACACATAAGTAATTGACAGTCAGTATATTACATTCATAATTTGAATGGCACTGACCGAATTACTGACTGCATATTTAACATATAAAAATGAAAGAAAATACAGCGACAATAGAAAATAGGATAATAAAATGCGAACTTATCGCTTGGAAAGACATGAAGTTTTTGCAAGATGACGACTTCAAAATCTCATCTGTAGAGGAATATGCAAAGGTATCTGCTTCATTGCTGAACAAGCATTTCATAGCCCCCTTCTACGTGTGGCAAGACGAGGCTGGTACTATACATTGTTTAGATGGCAAAAGACGCGACACCGTATTGCGCGAAATAGATAAGGCAGGAGGAATCGACTACAAAGGGCAATTTCACCCTTGCACTATACCTACAGAACTACCCGCTTTATTTGTCAAGGCTTCTTCTAAGGAAGAGGCGGCAGGATACGTACTCGCTTATTCGAGTACTTACGGTACTATTACGCAAGACGGACTGCATAACTTCCTTGAAAAATTCTCGCTCGACATCAAAGAG
>JAYTNK010000796.1:0-2913 GCA_043748375.1 Cytophagales bacterium | reverse complement strand
ACCATCTTGGAGTTGTTTTTGGCCACTGTTTGTTTTTAGCATGGCAATCACTTTTTTGTCCAGCTCATATAAGATTTCATCAGGCTCTGTGATACGATTTTCGTTTACTACCTCGTTCAAAATAGCATTGCCCAAAACGGTCATAAACGCGCCTGGTACGCCATGCCCTGTACAGTCGGCGGCTATGACGATTTTAAGTTTTGAAACAGTACTAGTCGTTTGCGCGCCTGATTGCGGGGCAGGCAAGTCGCGTGCTACCCTATTCGAATGATAACCTAATCTGTTTTGTACTTGTACAGCAGGGCGTTCTTGGCGCACTAAGGAGGTTACTTCCGCATACCAATAAAAGTCGCCTGACACAATATCTTTAGGTTTGAAGAAGATAAACGCATCTTTAAAACTCGTTTCTATTTGGTTGTAGGCATTTAACATAGCCGTTTGAATACGACTTGCGTAGGTAATGCTATCCGTGATATGTTTGTTTTTATGGATTAGTAAATGCTGTTTTTCGCTTATTTCAGCGTGTTGCATACTTATTTCGTTGCTTTTTTCTTGGAGAATTATTTTTTGATTTTCAATTTCCATAGTACGCGCGCTCACTTTATTCTCCAATTCGTGTTGTACTTTATTGTATAAGGCATGATTTTCTTTTAATTGTGTAATCAATTTCTCCTGCATACGTTGTTTGTCCTCTTCGCTCTGTTTAAATCGCTCGCTAAGCGCGACTGAAAACACCAATACCTGCAAGACTATTCCTCCTTGAAAATAATAGATTTTGAAAGGTAAGTCATAATAATTCAAAGCTCCTAATAGCATGATGCCCCCGCCTGCCAACATACACATAGTACCTAACGCAAAATAGCGGGCTGAAACATCTCCAAATGTAACAACAAGCAACAATACAAGAAGCAAAGTACACTCCATAGCCAGATTAAAGTACTTTTCTATAAACATGTATTGCTCGTAGTTGTAGTAGGCAAGCCCCAATAAAGCACTCGTAGCTAATATGAAAATATACGTAATGATACGTAAAAACAAATCACCGCTCGGCAAAATCTCATGTGTATTCAAGAAGTGTCGCAAGAAATACATATAAAATACAAATGCCACATGAATAGAGAAAGGCACTATTATATAATTTATTTGGGGAAACTCACCCATCACGAACTCGCTCCAATAGCCATGAAACTCAAGAAAATAAATAGAGGTAGCCAAAATATAAAATACATAATAAGCATACGCCTTATCGCCCAAAGTAAGAAACAGCAGTAAATTATACATGAGCATCATCCACAACAAACCTTGAAAGAAGCCTTGTAAAAAGTTATTAACGTTAATAGTCTCCTGCCATTCTGACTCATGGAGTAATTTTACTTTAGGATTAGGTGGATAGTTTATTTGATTCTCAAAACGCACATAAATCACCTTTTCTGCTTGTGGATTCAGAAAAACCTTTATCACATTATATCGACCATTTTTCACGCTTTTTTCGGAAGTTGCGACAAACTGCCCCAATTCTTCCCGTTTGAACTTGCCCGAATCAAGCGGAATAAAGACTTGCACATTTGTTATTTTGCCCAGCGAAAGTACCCAATCACTCTCTTCGTCTAAGTGGCTTTTCAACCTAATACGCAACCAATAAGGTTTAAAAGGCTTAAAAATGGCATTTTTCTCTGGGTGCGAGAATTTTGCTTGTACATCTTTGGTACTTATTTCGCTGATGTCATATACCTTGCCTTCCTCTTCATAAAATTGTAATTGGTGATTTTCCAATTCAAATTTAGTTTCGATAGAGTGCAAGTTAAAACCATACGAATCAGTTTGTTTGCTTGTTTGTGAATAGCAGGCAAGGTGTCCCAAACAAAAAAAGAAGGCTATAAATAAGTAAGAGAGGCGCATTTTGCAAGTGTGTTAAGAAGTCGCTAAATAAACGAAAAAAAAGAGAAAACCCAAATATAAGCGATAAAAATAAAAGATTTACACGGAAATTTGTTTTTACCGTTAAATAATCATATCATTGCAAATAATAACTTACCTATATGAAACCACTAAAACTAAGCGTAGCACTAGCCTTACGTGAAAGAGCCGAAAAAGAATTTAAAAATATGGTAGATGATTTGTTTGGCAAATTTAAAACCAAACAAACCCTATTCAAAGGTGAAAGAAAAACATACACTGCCAAAGAAGGTTATTTGGACGAACCAAGCAAACGCGGTTTTATAAACGTAGTTTCTACCGTTTCTGAACAATTAGCATGGATGAATAGCCATTCCAAAGACTATTTGAATACCGTTTTCAATATCGAAAAAACCAATTCTTCAGGTAACGTAAAAGGCACACTTACTATAGATGATAAAAAAATAGGGGAGTATAGTTCCTTAGAATTATTGCGTTTGAAGTCTATATTGGAAGGTAAATTACGCGATTTATACAAGGAAATTCCCGTAAGAAGCGAACAGTCTATTTGGGCTTTGTCAGATGAAGACGCTTTTAGAACAAAAGGTATTTTTAGTACTGCCCTCGAAGTAGGTGATGCCAAAACGACTATCAAAGAACAATATATTTTGCCTGACCCACACCCCGACAAAAACAGACAGCCTATGGTGGCGGATAAGTCCACACAGGTTTTGATAGGTACTTATACTACGCAACAATTCAGTGGCGAATTTAGTATGTATCAACGCGCTGATTTGTTGGTTCGATATGAAAAACTATTAAAAGCAACCATAACGGCTTTAGAAGAAGCCAATAACGCAGAATTAGTAACTTCTGACTTGGGTGATAAAGTATTTGATTACATTCACGCAGGCAAGTTGTAAGACCTTGACTATAACTTTAGCTTTACCTTTAACGTCAAAATACTCGAAAAATCAGCGTTAGATTCGTAGTCAAAGCATGAGGTTTAGTATAATA
>JAYTNK010000795.1:0-2663 GCA_043748375.1 Cytophagales bacterium | reverse complement strand
CTTTGGCGTACAGGTGCATCTGATGCCACGACCATTCGATTCAACGAAAGCATTCAATTAGAAGGCAAGACTATAGAAGCGGGAAATTATGCCTTATTTAGTATTCCTACCGAAACAGACTGGACGATTGTGCTAAATAAAGACACAACTTTGCATGGGACAGGCGATTACAAACAAGCAAATGATGTATTGCGCTTCCAAGTAAAGGCAGAAAAAACGGCTCGTTTCTATGAAAATTTCACGATTGAAATTTCCGATATGGCGCAAAATAATGGCTTTTTATATGTAATGTGGGAAAATACGCAAGTGCGTATTGCCCTCCA
Organism: Cytophagales bacterium; assembly: GCA_043748375.1. Lineage (GTDB taxonomy): Bacteria > Bacteroidota > Bacteroidia > Cytophagales > Microscillaceae > RDXI01. Next base: position 2,340 of record JAYTNK010000795.1, on the reverse strand, counting down.
AACAAATGCTGATGCGCAAATAATGGCGGAAATTAAAGAAAAACTTGCCTCCCAAAAAGATGATGCAAGTGTATTGTTTCAGTCCGCTAAGTATTATTTTGAGGCAGGCAAGGACTTAAAAGAACCCTTAACATGGCTGACGAAAGCAGTAAGCATCAAAAATGATAATTTTTATTATTTTCACATTAAAGCCAAAATAGAAGCCAAATTAGGCGACTATAAAGCGGCTACTGCTTCCGCAAAAAAATCTTTGGCTCTTGCACAAGAAAAAAAAATGAAAGATTGGGTAAAAACCAATGAAACCCTTATAGCCGAATGGGAGAAAAAGTAGGCAAATTATATCTATCCTCTTACAAACACCTATCAACATGAAAAAAACACTCATTTTAAGTATATTCTCCGTCCTTCTTGCAAGTTGCAATCACATGGACATGGCGCACAAACTGAACATTACACATGATGCCGCCTATATCGTAAATGCTGAAACCAATTCTCTCTCGGTTATCGATTTAACAGATAATACGGTTGTGCATGAAATTCGATTAGGCGCATCAGGAGGCGAGCATGGGGCAACACACGCGGGTGGCTTCTCTTTTCCGCACCATCTTAGCCTGAATAACGCCAAAACACGCCTAGCTATAGGTGTGCCTAACATGGATTTGTCGGCAGGGCATGGCGCAGGACACTCTGGAGAAAAGGGCAATATCGTACTTGTTGATGCTATAACAGGGGAAATATTAAAAGTAATAGATTTGCCTAAGCCAAATCATAACGCCATTTTTTCGCCTGATGATACCGAAATTTGGACTTCTCAAATGGAGGAAAATGGCAAAGTCCTTGTATATGATGCTCAAACATATACCTTAAAAAACACCATCATGGTAGGCAAGATGCCCGCAGAAGTTACTTTCTCATTCGATGGTAAAACAGCTTTTGTAGCCAATGGCGAAGATAACACGGTAACGGCTATCAATGTCGCAAACAAAAACGTTATCAAGACTATAGCAGTCGGGCTAACCCCTGTCGGTGCTTGGACAGGCACAGACAACCGCAATTATGTAGATAACGAGGACGGAAAATCAGTAAGTATTATTGATGAAAATTTAAATATAGTAAACACTATAAACATAGGCTTTACGCCCGACTATGTAGCGTATATTCCTCATAATCAAGAGGTTTGGGTAACAAGCGGAACAGAAAACAAGGTGTTTGTCTATGTATTGCAAGCAGGTGTTTATACCAAAACAAACGAAATCGCTATGCCCGCAGGTACGCACGCCATAGCTTTCAATCGAGATTATAGCCTTGCCTACATCACCAACCAAAAGTCAGCCTCGGTTACTATCTTGAATGTAAATGCTAAAACAAAAGTAAAAGATATTTCTGTAGGGCAAAAACCAAATGGAATTGTTTTAAAAATTAAATAAAATAGGTTCTTCAAAAGTTATTACGTGATAGCCACGCTGTAAGCGTCTGTTATACACTTTAGCACCCCGCAAAAGCCCGAAAAACAGATTCTTACAGCATGACTGCTATATATTAAAGAGATTCGGCAAAGCATAAGGAGGCTGTCCAAAAAGGATAGCCTCTATTTTTGTTACCAGATTTTATATGGTTTATTGAATTGTCATGCTGAACGGAGTGAAGCATCGTGATTTTAAATAGCAATATGTGAGCAAAAAACGAGATTCCTAACTGCGTTCGAAATGACAAAACCGTATTTTATTTGGGTGCTTTTTTAGGATAGCCTCAATTTACGAATAGCCACCAATATTTCTTTTCTCCTCAATTCCTAAACAACTTTGTCCCAGGTGACCTCAAATTAAGAGGTAATGCCAGAGATATTGATATTTAGTGTCTTGCTTTTTTTTTAAAAATTTACTATCTTTGCACTTTCATATAAAGCTAAACTTGTGCTATGAGATTTATTCCACGTTTGTTTTTGCTTGGCTTGTGTATTGCTTTGTTAGTATCTTGCCAAAAAATACAAGACTTAGACCCCAATCATGTGATTGATGAGGAGGGTATAAAGGTTTATTGTAAATTGAATGAGGTATGTACAGAAACTGTCATAAAATTGATACGGACATCTGATAACACCCTCGTAGCTACAGGTAGTGGCACATACACAGGTAGTGGTACATATACGAACCCCAAACAGACGGAAGCGCAAATGGAACTGCGAAATAATGACCCAAAATTTATGGATGGAGAATACCAACTTGAGATAAAGGTTGGCAGTTGCAGTTTTAGCTACGCTCGAATAATTTCACAAATAACAGGTATAAAAGATGGGTTTACACAAGAACATACGGCAGAACTTGGAAATACATTTTATAC
>JAYTNK010000794.1:0-7384 GCA_043748375.1 Cytophagales bacterium | reverse complement strand
TTTTGGCGTACCGTATCGCAAGCAATCATGGTACATATTATCCAAAGTAAAAGTAAAAAGATGGGGATAAAGGCTTGTATTTTTTTCATGAAAAATAATAATTTTATTTTTTTTTATCAAAGATATAATCTAAATGTAGTTTTTCCAAATAAATAGCCTTATTTTTGCCATACATAGCGAAATACTTAGATGGAAAAATGGGGTATATCTGAATCAAAACATAATATTACTATTTTTGTTTTAGTTACTTAAAATAAAATATTTATGAAAATACCTTTGTTCCTATTTTGTTTGTTATTTCTTAGCATCTCGGTACAGGGACAAGATGATAGCACCCAAATAAATCGCTTGTATAAGCCTAATTTAGAAGAATTAAGTAATTTAGAAAAGACTGAAAAAGCGGAAGCAGTTGTTTCAGTCGCAGGCTTTACTCCTGCTACAGTACGCGAGTCGGCAGGCATTGTAACGCTTATTACTTCAGAGGAAATTCAAAAAATGGGCGCAAGAGATGTGGTTGATGTGTTGCGCATGGTGCCTGGTTTTGATATTGCGTTTGACATTAACCCTATATTGGCGGTGCGGGGCAATGGGGCAAACGAAGGCAAGCTTCTTTTTTTGATAGATGGGCAGGTGATTAACGATATCTCGCTTGGGTATTGCATGGTTTTTCAGCGTTTTCCTGTCTATAATATCGACCATATAGAAATCATACGCGGCGCAGGTTCGGCTATGTATGGCGGACAAGCGGGTTTAGCGGTCATCAATATCTTCACTAAAAAAGTAGCCAACAACCAAGAAATAGGCATTAGTACTACTTTAGGGGCTACGGGTAATGCGTGGAATAGAGGTGTCATGGAAGGCTACGCCCTTACGAAACTTAAAAATGGGGTGCATATTGACTTATCAGGCTCCTACAACTATGGCAAACAGACTGACCGCAATTATATAGGAGGCTTGCAAAATGCGTATGTGAATAATGCCCAATATGCATGGCTCAATGCCCATAATTTTAATGCAGGGTTACGCTACAAAAATTTGCAGGTACGCTTTGTACAAAGTAAATACTTTACCACTAACCCGCATTTTGGCGACACCAAAATTAGCACTACAGGCAATTTTTTCACCCTCCACTATACATGGAATTTGTCGCCCAAAATATCGCTCTATACGAAGGCGAGTTTCAAACAGCAAACGCCTTATTATTTTTCAGATACACCTGACGTGCCGATTGCTTCAGGGAGTACAGGCAAGATAATATCTACTCAAGCAGGTAACCTATTAGAAAATAGACTATTGGGTAATGTATATGCCGTTTATAAACCTATTGAAATCCTTACCTTATCGGCAGGGGTAGAGGTATATCATGATAAATCGGCTTATTTTGCTACTACTTATCGCTTTCCTGATAGTACTAAAAAAGCTACCTATTACAACTTAGGGGCATTTGCAGAAGCTCATCTGCGTACTAAAATAGTGCATATTACTGTAGGGGCAAGGGTAGATAAGTATGGTAACATTGAACCTGTCATAGTGCCGCGTGTAGCTATCACACGTGCTTTTAACAAACTGCATTTCAAAGCCCTTTATAGCCAAGCCTTCAAAGCACCTTCTATTGGTAATATCAAATTTGCGCGAGTGGGAACAGCTATTGTACCCGAAAAATTTCAACTCATAGAGTTTGAAGCAGGCTTTCGGATAGATAAAAAGCTACGCATGAACGTCAATGTCTATGATATGTTGATAACTGACTTTATTACGCGCCAAGATTTGAGTAATGCCTCGTTTGAATTTTTGAATGCAGGCAAGGTGGGTACACAAGGTATCGAAGGCGAGGCACATTATCAAAGTGGTTGGGGCGATGTGCAGTTGGGATACGCATTTTATAGGGTTTCGCAGGCAAGTGAGGGGAAACTGATAGCAGGCTTGCCTACCGTATCGCCTGGCTTGCCTGCCCAAAAAGCTACTTTGCGCGTTTCTGTAGATATTACGCAAGACTTTTCGGCTAATATGGTGTTTATGTACCTTACCAATAAGTTTCGAGAATCGCCTTTTATGAATAACGAAGTGTTTACCTATCGCAATGAACAACATTTGAACCTGCATCTACAGTATGAAAATTGTTTAGTTAAAAATCTGGCAGTCAGTGTGGGCTGTTATAATGTGCTTGACCAAACACAGTATTTATTGTCTTGGAAACGTGATTTTAGTGCAGATGTTTTCTTGCCTACCCAAGGCAGAGAGTTTTTACTCAAGCTTATTTATAACATTAAAAATTAAAGAAAAAAATTGGGAGGCAAGTTTGCTTGTAAAGAATAGACATGAGATATTTTATATTATATTTAATTCAAAGAAATATACCTTAGTACTATTCGAATATACCTTAGTACCATTCGAATATACCTTAGTACCATTCAAATATGCCTTAGTACCATTCGAATATGCCTTAGTACCATTCGAATATGCCTTAGTCTTTTTAAGTATAGGCAAGTTTTATATTGTATTGATTGTTTATTAAAAAATGATAAAGCTATTTATATTAGTATTTTGCTTATTGCTATGCGCCTTGCCTACGTGGGGACAAATAGATACAACTTCGGAAAATTTATATAAGCCTAATTTGGATGAACTAAGCCAAATAGCGCGTGTAGATAAGGCTGAAGCAAGTGTATCAGTGGCAGGCTTTAGTACTACCACCTTGCGCGAGGCGGCGGGGATTGTGTCGCTCATTACAGCGGAGGATATACAACGCATGGGGGCGCGAGATTTGATAGACGTTTTGCGTTTTATACCTGGTTTTGACCTTTCTACAGATGTCTTGCCTGTACTCACGATGCGAGGTAACGGGGTAAATGAAGGTAAGGCATTGATTTTGATAGATGGACACGCTATTAATAATATAGGCAGTGGTTATGCATATATATTTCAACGTTTTCCACTTGACAATATAGACCGCATAGAGATTATAAGGGGAGCAGGTTCTGCTATTTATGGTGGCTTGGCTGGCTTGGCGGTAATCAATATACATACCAAAAAAGCTTCTTTACAAAAGCAGGAAACATACGTTTCCACACTTGCGAGTGTTACAAAGAATGGCTTTTTTCGGTCAAATGTAGAAGCGTATTCACTCAATCGGTTTAAAAATGGGGTGGACTTGAATTTATCGGCTCGCTATCACAAGGGGCAAATTACTGATTCGGACTTTAAAAGCCCTGTTTACCCTAATAATATAGAAGGAAGCAAGTTTTCGGTGATTGAGTCAAGTAATTTGAGTCTAGGATTGCATTACAAAAACCTTCAAGTAAGTTTCTTGCAAAACAGTTACCAAAGCACACACCCTGAATATGATAATACCAAATTGCACATGGGGTTGTCTTCCTTGTCTGTGAGCTATGATTGGGCAATAAACGAAAAACTTACCTTGCATACCAAAGTAGGCTGGGCTACGGATTATTCTTTTTTTGTGGACTTGCCCAGCGTGCCTACTATCTTGGGAGGCAATGGGGTGGATAAGCTCTTGACTTTAGGCAAGCTGAACCTAACGGATGTGCGCCTCCTTACTAAAGATTATTTGGTATATAAACCTTTTGAGAACCTTATAATTTCTATGGGTGTGGAGTTATACAACGATAACTCGCGTTACATAAATGTCAGTAATAAGTTTACAAATCAGAAAGACCGCGTAAATTATCAAAATAGAGGTGTTTTTGCAGAAGCAAATTGGCAAACAAAGTTTGTAAATATTACAGCAGGGGTGCGTATGGATAAATATGCGAACATACAACCCGTTGCAGTGCCTCGTATTGCTCTTACCCGTGCTTTCAAAGCACTTCATTTTAAAGCCTTGTATTCCGAAGCCTTCAAAACGCCTACTATTGGCAATATAGAGAACCCAATCGCGGGTTTGACCTTGTTGCCAGAGCATTTTAGACTGCTTGAATTTGAAACAGGAGTGAAACTTTCTAAATATTTTCAATGTAATTTGAATGTGTATGATATTTTGATACGCAATTTTATTAAACGTACTGAATTGAGTACTGCCGAGTTTTTCTTTACTAATGGCGACAATATCGGCACGCAAGGCATAGAGGGGGAGGCAAGATACCAAAACGATAAACTAAACTTGCAACTTGGCTATTCTTTTTATCGGCTTTCGCCTGGCACACCCGAAATTTTGACGGGCTTGCCTACCATTACGCCAGGTACACCCGCTCAAAAAGCTACACTAATAGCCAGTTATAAATTCAACAAGCACTTTTTGTTTGGGTTGAACTTTATGTATCTCACCAATAAGTTCAAGAGTTCTACCTTCGCGCCCAAAGAGGCGGAAGAGTTTCGCAATGAACAACATTTGAATATGTATATACAATACAATGACTTTATAATCAAAAATGTTTCCTTTTATGTGGGGTGTTACAATGCACTTAATCGAGCCTACAAACTTGTTTCTTGGAAAAAAGATTTGCTCTCTGAAGTAACGACTTCGCTCCCAAAACGCGAAGTACTTATAAAACTGGTGTATCAATTTAAGCATTAGTTGAATGCTTGAGTGTTAATTAGTTTTATTTATTTAATAAACTGTTCTTAGTTGTTTTTATGAAATATATTTTGTTTTGTCTAATTAGTTTGCTGGCTGCGCCTAATGCTTGGGCGCAAGATGAAAATAGCTTGCTCAATGCCCTCGAGAAAGAAAAAGATAAAGCCAAGCGTTCCGATTGGCTTTATCAGTTAGGTTTGTTGTACCAAAAAAAGGAAAGTTATAAGAAAGCCATTAACTACTTTGAGCAAGCCTTGCCTGCCTCTTCAAACAAAGATGCGCCTACTATCAAACAACACATTGTAAGAGCGTATGCGTCCCTGCAAGATTATAAAAATGCTATCACCAAAGGGGACGAGTTATTGGGAAGTTATGCAGACAATATTGATACAAAAAAACAAATCATACTGCTAAATGAATTATCAGACTATGCACAACAGAGCAATAATTATGACAAAGCTCTTTATTATAATGAACGACTGTTAGGCCTATATCAATCGCTAAACGAACTCAAGGGGCAAGCAGTAGCTTACAATAATTTGGGAGTAGCGCATAGGCGCATGGGCGATAAGGCAAAATCTACAGATTATTTCAATAAAGCTATACAAACAAATAAGGAGGTATTGAAAGGAAAGAGCCTAAGTATAGAAAATAATGCCTTTACACATATCAACGTAGGTGTAACCTACTTACAACTCAAAAACTACAAACAAGCCAACGATTACTTCGACCAAGGGCTAAGTATAGCAGCCGATAACCCTAAAGTAAAAGCGTCTGCCTTGAATTATACAGCTATGGGGCGTTACCTAAACGACCAAAATAATGAAGCACTGGACTTGGCTATTCAAGCCCGCGACCTTGCAGAAACTCATAAAGATAACGAAAACCTGCTTGCCGCCTACAAGATTCTGAGCCTTATTTATCAAAGCCAAGATGACTTCAAAGAAGCACAAGAGTATAATAACCAATACCAAGCACTTGCTAAAAATGTAGATGCTAAACGACAACAAGATATTCAACGAAATTTGCAAAAAGAGATAGACATCGAGAAGAAAGAAGGCGAGATTAAAAGCACCATAGCTGAAAATAATAAACGAGAAGCAACTTTAAAACAATCAGAACTTGAACGCCAAAAGAGTGAACAAGAATTGAAAAACAGAGAGCAAGAGTTGCGTATTGCCAAGCAGAACCAAGAAATAGCCGAAGCCAAGCTTAGAGAACAAAGCGCAGCGCAACAACGTACCCAACAACTCCTTGAAATAGTACAGCAGAAAGCAGAGAATGAGAGGCAGAAAGGGGAAACAGAAAAACAAAAATCGGAGGCGGAACGCCAAAAATTATTGGCAGACAAAGAACGCACAGAGAAAGAAAGTCGAGAAAAAGACTTGAAAGGGGCTAAAAAAGATATTAAATTTGCTAACGAACAAAAGAAACTTCAAGATGCCAAACTCCGCCAAGAACAAATGGTGCGCTATTTGGGCATAGGCATATTGATGTTGGTAATAGGTCTATTAGTTTTTGTTTATCTTAGTTTGCGTAAAACGCGAACGCTAAACAATAAAATCAACACACAAGTAGTGCTTTTGCAAGAGCAACAAGAAGAAATCAGCGTCCAGAATGAAGAACTCATGCAAAGCCAAGAAGAAGTTATGTCGCAACGCGATGCCCTAGAAGAAACCAATAAAGAATTAAAAGATAAGAATAGCCAAATAGTAGCCAGCATTACATACGCGCAACGTATCCAAGCCGCAATGCTCCCTACTATGGAGAAAATAAATAGCGAATTACCTGAATGTTTTGTGCTTTTTCGCCCTCGAGATATAGTATCAGGCGATTTCTTTTACTTCGATACCAAAGATGAAAAGACTATCATAGCTGCCGTAGATTGCACAGGTCATGGTGTGCCAGGTGCTTTCATGAGTATGATGGGCAACGAAATATTAAGCAAAATTGTAACAGAAAAACGTATATTCTCCCCTGACAAAATCTTGTACGCCATGAATGAAGGCATACAAACCACTTTGAAACAAGACCAAACCCAAAACCGAGATGGTATGGACATGGCTATTTTAGTGATTGATAAAACCTTACAAAAAGTCGAATATGCAGGGGCAAAAAATCCACTCTATTACTTTCAAAATAATGAACTGATGCAAATCAAAGCCTCTAAAAATACCATTGGCGGTGTTCAACCTACTTCTGGTGTAAAATTTGAAAAGCATACCATCGATATTTCAAATACATCTACCACTTTTTATATTTTTTCCGACGGGTATCAAGACCAGTTTGGAGGAGAAGATGATAAAAAATTTACGGTAGGCAAGTTTAGAAATCTGCTTCAAGAAATTCATCAGCAACCTATGCCTGTACAAGAAGAAATATTAAGTGCCACTATGAATGAGTGGCTAGGGCATCAATATAAACAAATTGATGATATCGTAGTAATTGGGGTGAGGTTGTAAAAGTTAAGTGAAACTTGCCTCTTCTGCGTAACATCTCATCTATAAATGTCCTCTATATACTATAGCTATAGCTCATTTTCGCCCTTGTATTCTTTAGTAATGGAGGATTGTATAGATTGCATCTACATTTTTTATAGTTAAACCAAGTTTAGATATAATAAAACTAAGAACTTTGATAGAACTGCATAAAAACATGGTTTATAATTTGTTTATGCGCAACAAGTTCCTCATCTTTGCACTCCCAAACAAGCAGAACAAATAAAGCGGTAGGCAAGCAAATAAAATAATTGATATTTTTCACATTAAAATTTGGTGGTTACAATTAAAGGATTTACCTTTGCACCTCCTAAGAAAACGAGTCAAAGCGGCAGGCAAGGGAATAAAATAA
>JAYTNK010000793.1:0-8399 GCA_043748375.1 Cytophagales bacterium | reverse complement strand
CTACTTGGTTCATTTTAGTTAATATAACGCTCATGTTGCAGCGTATAAAGTGATTTTTTATCAGAAAAACAAAATATAATTTCCCAACATACTCTAAGTAAATATATGTTCTTATTAGCCTTGATATTGTCATCTCCCTGCTGTGTTTGTTGTTAAGTGAGTTCAATTCAATAGATTTTTTTAAATAATAAACACAGGAATCATATTTTCTTTCGCTAAATAAACAAATTCCGTAAAAGTTGTACCCACCATAATCTTCAGGTGCCAATTCAATCAACTTATTAAAATTGTATTTTGCTTCTTTGAAGTTATTTTTTTTTAAAAACTCGGATCCAATTGTGTAATATTCACTAGGTGATTGACCATTAGAATACTTTGAAATTGAGATTAAAATTAATGTCAGAATGATGTATTTCATAAACTTTAGTTTTTAATTAGATTTTTTCTGCTTGCGCCAAGCTAATGTTAAGCATTTGCTTTATTTTGCGTTTCGGAGTTGTGTTACGCGATTGAATCTGTTTTGACGACATTTTCTAATTTTACAGACGCGCCCAATTTTACAGGTTTTATATACGTTCCAAAAAGTCTATTTTTTGGTTTTAATAGTTGCCACAAGTAATGCCTTAATATACGCAACTGCGTGTGTCTTTGATGCAAAAGTATGTATTTAATTTGAAGAGAACAAATGCAATTAAAAATATTTTCAAGTCTTTGAAAATAAAGTGTTTGCAGATGCCTATTTACCAAAACAATACAAAAAACGCTATTTGTTTTTTGTATTGTTTAAGTTTTTTGCATAATAAAAGCTGTTGATTATTCTTTGTAAAACTCTTCAATAATAAGCGCGTAATTTTTCTTAAGCTCTCTTCTTTTGAGTTTCATAGTAGGCGTAAGTTCATTGGTATCTACTGTCCATTCGCTGGGTAGCAATGCGAATTTTTTGATGCGTTCGTATTGGCCGAAAGGCTCGTTCATTTTGTCGATTTCAGTTTGGATTTTATGTATAACTTTGGGGTGTTTTACCATTTCTTGGTTAGTTGTGTAGGCAAGTCCTTCTTGCTGGCACCAATCCTTGAGAGATACAAATGAAGGCACAATGAGTGCGGCAGGAAACTTTTCATTCTCGCCTACCACCGCTATTTGTTCTATAAAAGTAGACTCTTTGAACTTAGTTTCTAACTGTAGTGGGGCTATGTACTTGCCTCCCGATGTTTTAAATATCTCTTTTTTGCGGTCGGTTATCTTCAAAAAATATACATCGGCAAGTGTTATGATTTGATTAGGTTGTAAGTTGGCAGGTTTGCCATCTTTATCAATAAACATACCTATGTCGCCCGTGTGTAGCCAGCCATCTGCTTCTATGGTTTCGGCGGTAACTTCGGGGTTCTTGTAATAGCCTTTCATGATGTTGCGCCCTCTGCACATGATTTCGCCCTCGCCTGCCTTGTAACCTTCTTCAGGAGCTATTCGTACTTCGACATGGGGCAATACACGCCCTACTGAGCCTACATAATACATATTTTCGCCATGCGAATTGATACAACAGCCTGGCGTAGTTTCTGAAAGTCCATAACCTTCCATAACAGGAATACCTGCTGCCCAAAATATCTTTGCCAAGCGTGGCGAGAGTGCGGCGGCACCCGAAAGTATATAGCCTATCTTGCCTCCTAGAGCGGCTTGCCACTTAGAAAAAACCAATCTGCGCGCAAGGCTTAGTTGTATGGCTTGCCAGAAGCCTGTTTTTTCGTTCGGGTTATAGTTTTCGGCTATGTTCATAGCCCAATCGAATATTTTGCGTTGTATCCAAGGGAGTGTGGAGGCTTTTGCCTCTATTTTTTCATATACTTTTTCCAATAAGCGGGGTACTGTAGTAAACATATTGGGTTGAACTTCTTGCAAGTTTGTACCTATGGTTTCCAAACTTTCGGCATAATAAATAGAGGCACTGCGCTGTATATAGGCATAGACTACCGCCTTTTCGAACACGTGGCATAGAGGCAGGAAGCTCAAAGCACGTGGATTGCCGCCAGTTACTTTGGGTACAGTGTCTAAGCCGAGCGTTCCCATTACATTGAATACGAAATTGTCATGCGTAATCATTACGCCTTTTGGTTGCCCTGTAGTGCCTGATGTGTACATCAAAGTCATCAAATCTTGTGGTACAACAGCCTGCCTATAGGTTTCTAGGGTGTCGTGGTTCTCCTTGCCTACTTGGGAAGTGAGGACAGTCCAATGAGGCGCATTAGGTTGTTCATCAAAGGCATATATAGCCTGTAAGTTAGGCAATTCTGTTTGTTTCACTTTATTGTAAAATTCAGGCTTGGACAAAAAAACCACCTTCACTTCTGCATGTTGCAATATGAAGCCATAATCTTGCGCGCTTGCGTTCGGATACAGTGGCACAACCACACAACCAATCTGAATTACACCTACATCAACGAAGTTCCATTCTGGTCTGTTCTCTGAAATAATACCTACTACATCGCCTTTTTGCAGTCCGAGCTTTAATAAACCTAAGCTAACGAGATTGGCTTGCCTGCGGAAGTCGGCTGTACTATGTTTTTTCCATTCGCCGTTCACTTTATTGGCGAGTGCGTCTGATATAGGCTGTACATTTTCTTGGTAGGCAAGAAAATCAAAAACGCGGGTGATTTTGTCTAATGAACGGATAGTATGAGTGGCGTAAGACATAAAGAAATGATTAGGAGTTTTTAAGATACGCAAAGCTAACATTTTACTTTTGAAGTAGCAAAAGCATTTTTTTTATTATCTTTACAGTTTCAAAAAAAATATGCTTCAAGTTACTATTTTGGGCAGTAGTGCTGCTTTGCCTATGTATGGTCGTCATTTGGCGTGCCAAGTATTAGAATCAGGCAGGCAAGCCATTATGATAGATTGCGGGGAAGGCACACAATACCAATGCCAACGCTTCAGTGTGAGTTTTCATCACTTGCACATGGTCTTGATTTCGCATCTGCATGGCGACCACTTTTTTGGGTTGATAGGGTTGTTGAACTCCATGCACATGATGGGGCGCAAACAAGGCTTGCACATCTGCGCACCGCCCGATTTGGCAGATGTGATACGGCTTCAGTTAAAGGTTAGTCAATCCGTTTTAGGCTATGAATTATGGTTTAATGCCTTGCCTACCGACAGCACAGCCATATTTTATGAAGACGACCTCTTGTCTATCAGTACGATACCACTCATGCACCGTATTAAACCCTGCAATGGTTTTTTGATACGCGAGAAGCTGAAGCAACCCAATATTAAACCAAACAGCTTGCCTGCCGATACGCCGAAAGAAACATATATAACCCTGAAACAAGGGCGAGATGTGGTAGATGAGGCAGGCAAGATGCTTTATAAATTTGAGGATTACACCTATATCCCACCCTCTTATGCGTATGCGTATTGTTCCGATACGATATATGATGAGCGCATTGTGCCTATAGTTGAAGGCGTAGATTTGTTATATCATGAGGCAACTTTTTTGCATGAGGACTTGGAAAAAGCCATTCAAACCTGTCATACTACTGCCAAACAAGCCGCGCAAATCGCGCTTCAGGCAAATGTAAAACACCTCATTATTGGGCATATTTCTGCGCGTTATGCAAATTCGGAACCGCTCTTAGAGGAGGCACAAGCTGTTTTTCCGCATACTTCGTTTGGTACAGAAGGTAAAACATTCAAAGCTGTAGAGTAAATAATATCCTTCTGTATTATTTTTAGTGATAGCGCATTTGTCATGCTGAACGTAGTGAAGCATCTCGTTGTTGAATGACGATTTATGAACGAAAAACAAGATTTTTCGCTTCGCTCAAAATGACAAACTTCTCTTTTCACTTAAAAAAATACAGAGTAAATAATATTAGCCGTAAATATTATAATGTTGATAAAATTATTCGGTGATTACACCAAAAAAAATTATATCAACAAAAAATAAATTAAAAAAAACGAAAATCATGTTCAAAATATCTTCTTATGTATGCTTTCTATGTTTGTTTGCTTGTGCTTCTCCTGAAACAAAACAAAAACAAGCTCAAACAAGTACACCTATTTCCGCCCCTATCAAACTTCGTTACGCACAAAATTTTGCTGTCCGCTATTTCGCTACGCATAAAGAACTCACTGTTCGGCTTACTTCTGATAGCCAAAATCTAAAACGCTACGCACTTGTTCCGCGTGGCAAAACAGCTCCAGCAGGCTATGCGCCCAATCAAATTATCGAAATACCTATACGCACTTGTGTTTTAGCTTCGCATACACATATTGCTTGCCTACAGGCGTTGGGATTGCAGGCAAGTTTGGTAGGACTTACAGAGGCAAGTTATTTGCCTGATGTTGCCTTGCAAAACCTGTTAAAGGAACGTAAAATTTATGAGGTAGGCAAGAATGGCGATTGGCAAAACGAACGACTCTTTGCTCTCAAACCCGACTTGGTCATGCTCAATGGTATGGGTGATGAAGCAAAATTAAAACTCCCTACTGCCTCCAAAATTGTTGTGAACACCGATTGGCAAGAAACGCACCCGCTCGGTAGAGCAGAATGGCTCTTATTTATGAGTTTATTTTTTGATGCAGAAGCAAAAGCAGACAGCCTTTTCAAACAAATGGCACAAGATTATGAAACATTGCGCGATAAAGTTGCAAAAGCGCACTTGCCTGCCAAGCGCGTTTTGCTTGATGTGCCTTACAAAGGCGTATGGTATATGCCCGCAGGCAAGAGTTATGTCGCAACACTCTTACGTGATGCATCTGCTGTATATGCTTGGCAATCGAATGACAAAACAGGTAGCTTGCCTTTAGATTTTGAAGGGGTATTTGCCGAAGCCCAAAAAGTAGATGTTTGGTTAAATGTGGGCATTTGCAAAAAAATAAGTGATATAACCGCCTTAGATAGTCGTTTAGCCACTGTACCCGCCTTGAAAAAGGGCGAAGTTTATAGTTACCAAAAACAAATACAAGCAAACGGCTCAAATCCTTACTTCATGCAAAGTATTTTGCAACCATATATGCTTTTAGCCGATTTAGTGCAGTTGCTTCACCCCACTTTTGAGGCTACCAAAAAACACAAGGCTTATTATTATGAAAAACTAAAGTAAAACTTTGTTTTTTGTCAGTTTTAAGCGGTAAAATATTAAATAGACTTCTTGCTACAGACTTTTCTATGCTTTGAGTGTCTTTCGCAAGAAGTCTATTATCAGTTTTATTTAATGACTCTCACTTTGCCTGCTTTCCATTTTGGGCAGGCAAGGTGTGAATCTTATGAAAGGGCTTTCGCCACGTTTATTTTTTGATAACTAACTTCTTTGTACTTCTGCCTGAAGGTGTGTTGATTTGATAGGTATAGTTTCCCGTAGTAAGACGCGATGTATTGACATCAAATACATACTCGCCTGCCGTTTTTGCCCCTTCAAATACCGTTTGAATGTAATTGCCTTGTTTATCCAAAAGCACAATTTTAACCTCGCCTGCCTCTTTCAATGTTAGCTTAAGTTGTTGGCTTTCTTGTGCGGGGTTAGGGTATATTTGGGTTATATCTTGAGTATCAGTTTTTGTTTTCTTGGGTTGAGGCTCCTCCGTAGGCATCAACAAAAATCCAACAGCTCCTTTATCCCAAAGACGGCTCGCCTTTTTCTTGATATGTTGTGCGTGCGCTGTTTCACCGTTTTTTTCGATAATTTTATCCATGTCTGTTGTCCATTTTTCGATTTGCGGTTTTATTTCTTCGCGTAACTGTGCTATTTTTGCGTCATGCTTTTTCGCAATAACTTTAAGCTTTTCGATGGTTGCGCGATGTTTTTCACGAAGCCCTTTCATTTCAGTTTTAAGAGCCTCTATGTCTGCTGTGCCGTCTTTTTTTGCTTGGCGAAACGTTTGGTGTTTGAGGTGCATGACTTTTTTGTCCGCCTTGAGTTGTTCGCGCAAAGTGTTTATCTCCGTTTTCTCTTGTGCGGAAAGTTCGGCATCAAGTTTTAGGCGTTGTTGGCGCAGGGTGGGCAATATATTTTCCTTAGCATATTGGCGCATTTCCTTACGCATTTCAAGGTTACGCGCTTGTTTATGGCGATGTTTGCCATGTTCTGGGCGTTGGGCGTGTGCGGTAGGCGAGTTGGCAAATAAGCAAAACGCAGCTACCAAAAAAGCAAGTAGTTTCATGATACAAAAGTTTTATTCTTCTTGGACACACTTTTTGCTTGTAGGTTTAACATAGCCATAATAATAAAAATAGTGAGTTTTCTTTTTGGGTAGCATCTGCCACCCAAAATAAAACTTACGTAAAATACAAACAACTCATTAACAGAGCATTACAAATTATTTATATTTTTTTACCCACATTCATGTAATAAATAGCACAAGCTTGCGAATAATATAGTACCTTGTATTGCATATTAGCTAAAAAATCATATTATCATGTTCCGTAAAATATTCTTCTGGTCTTCGCTTGGCTTATTTGCCTTGCTTTCTGTTTGGCTTGGTATGTATTTCTACCAAAAAGGGAAAGCCGATCCCATTGTTCACAAAACTGAAACACCATTCAGAACTGATATCAACCGAAAAACAGTCGCCACAGGCTCTATTGTACCGCGTCGCGAAGTACAAGTAAAACCACAAGCATCAGGTATTATCGAAGCCCTTTTTGTAGAGGCAGGGCAACAAGTACGCGCTGGACAGTTATTGGCGCGCGTAAAACTTGTACAGAGTATCACAGGCAAAAACAATGATATGATGAGCATGAACTCCGCACGAAACCAAGTCGAGAGTGCTAAAATATCTGTAGATAATGCCTCTGTTGAGCTTGAGCGACAGAAAAAGCTATTTGACCAAAAGGTTATTTCCCAACAAGAATATAATCGCTTTATCTTTGATTATAATGCACGAAAGGAAACTTTTGAAACGGCTAACGCTAATATGCGCCTCGTGAATCAAGGCATTTTGCAAAACTCAGGAGCTGTCCCCAATGAAATTTACGCCACCTTGGACGGTACAGTACTTGACGTACCCGTGAAAGTTGGTAGCTCAGTAATTGAACGCAATAATTTCAATGAAGGCACTACAGTAGCCATTATCGCTGATATGAATAGCCTTGTTTTTGAAGGCAAAATAGATGAGTCAGAGGTAGGCAAGTTGCAACCCGACATAGAAATGGAGTTAAACATAGGCGCAATAGAAGGCAAAAAATATAAAGCACGCCTCGAATATGTATCCCCAAAAGGTGTTGAAAAAGAAGGCGCTATCAAGTTTGATATTCGTGCAAAACTACTTCTCGATGCGGGTGATGTATTGCGTGCGGGTTACAGTGCTAGTGCTGACATCGTGCTTGAACGCAAGAAAAATGTGCTTTCTATCAAAGAAAGCATGCTTCAGTTTGGCAAAGGGGAAAAGGGCAAGGATAGCGTGTTTGTAGAAATAGAAACTGCCAAAATACAAGTATTTAAAAAACAATTAGTGAAAACAGGTGTTTCTGATGGATTAAATATAGAAATCCTTTCAGGTATTGGTGAAAAAGATAAAATTAAGATGCCCCCAATAAAAGATAAACCTAAAGATAAATAAACAAAATATACAATTTATAAATTAATAATTGTAAATTTTGGTTCTTAAAAAGTTATTACGGGATTTACTAAAACCACTCGTGTAGCTATTCCATAAGCCCCCCTTTTATGGCTTTGCGCGGTGCTAAAGCGATAACAGACGCTTACAGTGTGGCTCATTCTTAGACGGTTTCCGCAATAACTTTCGAAGAACGTAAATTTTAAATCACATATTTTAAAATAATGCTTCTTCGAAAATTTATATTAAAATCGTGGGCTAAATTAGTCAAACCCACGATTTTAATTATAACTTTCTAAGAAGCAAAATAATTTAGGTTGTCTAACAATTTTTGTGGAGGCAAGCCTGCCACTACAGACTTCCACAAAAACTGTCAACCAATCATAATTTACCAAAAAAACAAAGTACAAATGAAATTTGCGTTAATTATATGTCTATTTTTTGCTTTAAATGTTTCGGCACAAGATAGAAAAGCAAGCACTATTTATTTGGTGCGCCATGCTGAAAAATCAATGGATAACAGCCATAATAAAGACCCTTTTCTTAGTAAAAGCGGCTTGAAAAGAGCAAAATTACTGGCAAATAAATTAAAACGCATACACATTTCAGCTATTTATTGTACTGACTTTCAACGTACAAAGCAAACAGCAATCCCCACAGCCGAAAAACAGCACGTAACTATTAAACTGTACGACCCACGACAATTAAAGCTTTTTGCGGATAGCCTTTTGCAAAATAATAAAGGTGAAAGCGTTTTGGTAGTTGGTCATTCAAATACTGTTTTAGAAACCATAGAGGCATTAGGCGGGCAACGACCTATTTCTACCATTGGTGAACATGAT
>JAYTNK010000792.1:0-2835 GCA_043748375.1 Cytophagales bacterium | reverse complement strand
GCAAAAGTGTTTCTAATGTTTAATTGATATACTACCACCTCCTGCTTCCTAGTACGAGTTTAGTCGCCATCAACATGAGACCTATCATGCTTAAGAAATATGCCAAATTGCGTGAGTCTATCAAGCCTTTGCGCACAGAGGCATAATGATGATCGATGCCCAATTGAAGCAACCAATACGCCCAGTTGCTCGAGTCGTTTGGTGTTACTAATGAACTTAAACCCTGATACAAGGCAAAGCAGAAAAAAAGCGCGAGGATAAACGCCACTATTTGATTTTCGGTAAGGGAAGACGCAAAAATACCTACAGCTGTAAAGACTGCCGCCAACAATAACAAGCCAAAATAAGAGGCAAAAGTGCCTGATGAGTCAATATTGCCTACAGGATTGCCTAATTGATATACAGCATAGTAATAAAAAAGGGTAGGCAAGAGCGCGAATACAACCAACGCAAACGCAGAAAAGTACTTGCCAAGAATGATGTCCCAATCCGTAAGCGGTTTTGTAAACAACAATTCCATCGTGCCTGCTTTTTTTTCTTCAGCAAAAGAGCGCATCGTAATAGCAGGAATGAGAAACAAAAAGATGTAAGGCGCGAGCATAAATAGCGTTTCCATATCTGCAAAGCCATAGTCCAGCACATTATAGGCAGGGAAAACCCACATGAACGAGCCTATTCCCGTCAAGAAAACGACTATAACCATATAGGCTATGAGCGAACTAAGCAAAGACCTAAGCTCCTTTTTGAAGATTGCAAACATATTAGTTCTTAGTTTTTTTAGCCGTTGTTTGAGGTTTTACCTCTACTTTTACCTCTGTCTTCGTTTCTTTTGTAACCTCTTTTAATAGATTTTTACGGCGTAAGATAGATTCTGTGAACTTCATATCTGTATCATTTTGAAATATTTTGAAAGGGAGATAGATAAATTGAGCCACTGAAATGAACAATACATACGCGTCTTTGTGTTTCTCTGCGCTTTTTATCATATCCCACTTGATTTGCATACCTTGGGGAGAAGATTCTTTCTCTTTCATCAAAATATACTGACTGCTGATTTCGTACAGATATTTTTTGAACCACTCTTTCATTTGAGGCAAATGTGGCGAACCTGTAAACTGCACCCACCAAAAAGCATAGTACAAGAACGCACCCAAAGGCGCGAAAAAGAATACCCAAGTATTGCGATAAACTAAGTTCAGCAACAAATTGAAAGCAATAACGCCTGCAAAAATCGCAATAGGTATCCACCAACGTTGCTTCATTACATTATTCAGGCAGATGCGCCTATAGACTTTCGGGTCTAATTCGTATTTTCGTGTTTTTGCTACCATACTGCAAAATTAGCTTTTTTTAAGAAAAAAAGCTAATTGTTTTTTTGAATTTTCTAAAAAATCCATAAGGAACGAGTGAAAAATAAGATGGTCAGAATTTTGTGCGATATTTTGCGTTTAGACGAGGCGCAATAGAAGCGCGAAGCGGTGTTTCGTAATGAGATTGCAACGAAGTATAAGCGCAAAAGATGAGCAAAATGTCCAACTTATTTTTTACTCGTTCCTAACACACCATTTTTCCAAAAAATAAGCGTAATTTTGTAAATTAAACACTAAAAATTAAACGCACAAATGGCTCAAGCAACTTTACTCAAAATCCACCCCGACAATCCCGAACTGAAGAAGATACTCCAAGTGGTTGATGTCTTGCGCAATGGTGGCATCATCATTTACCCCACCGATACTGTATATGGAATTGGTTGCGATATTCACAATCAACGAGCCGTCGAGCGTATTTGTAAGATTAAGAACATTAACCCCCACAAAAATAATCTTTCGTTTATTTGCAATGACCTCAGCCATATAGCCGAATATGCGAAAGTCGAAACAGAGATTTATAAGGTCATGAAAAAAGCCTTGCCTGGTGCATTTACATTTATCTTGCCTCCCAGCCACAAACTACCCAAAATATTGCATAATAACAAAAAAACAGTGGGTATTCGCATACCCAACCATCATATTCCGCGCCTTATCGTGCAAGAATTGGGTAACCCCATTATCACTTCTTCAGTAAAAGACGAAGATGAAATTATTGAATATTCCACAGACCCCGAATTAATTTTTGAGAAATTTCAGCATATAGTCGACCTCGTCATAGATGGTGGCTACGGCAACAATGTTGCTTCTACAGTAATAGACTGCTCACAAGGCGATTTTAACGTGATACGCGAAGGTTTGGGCGATATTAGTTTGTATGTATAGGCTAAAAACTACTCCTTGCCAACGAAAATATCATTCCTGAAAACTTGCCTGCCGAAGAAGACATCAAAAAAGTAGAAAGGCGCGTAAAAGTACAAACCAAAAAATCTTTGCAAAAGAGTGGGAAATTACCTGAATAAAAAATTAAGGAAAAGGCGCATCTTGCCTACGAACTCTCAAAACGCCCAACGTTTTGAGAGTTTTTATTGAAAATGGTTATCTTTGTAGAAAAAACTCATGAAAAAAATAACATTAACCCTGTTACACGCTAAAGCAGAAAAGCCTTTTATTACAGCCTTTATTGCGATATGAAAAAACTGCTTACTTGTCTACTTCTCGCTTGCTGTACGTGCCTTGCCTACTTACAGGCGCAGCCCACACACACACCGCTTGACCACGCTAAACTCCTTGAGCAAAAAGAATATAAAAACCTGCAAGAAGCCTTAAAAGAGCCTTTGAAGGTATATAAACTAGATTTATCTGAAGGGTATTGGGCTAATTTTCCAACTCAAATATTCCAATTTCGCAATCTCCAAATACTTAATCTTCGACAAAATAACTTGCCTGTCTTGCCTGCCGAAATAGG
>JAYTNK010000791.1:0-7719 GCA_043748375.1 Cytophagales bacterium | reverse complement strand
AAGCTATTTATGTAGTTAAAAAACTTGGGTTCTTCAAAAGTTATTGCGGAAACCCGTCTAAGAATGAGCCACGCTGTAAGCGTCTGTTTGTTCCTTTAGCACTAACAAGGGATTCTTACAGAATGGCTACGCAAGAAGTTTTGATAAATCCCGCCATAACTTTTGAAGAACCAAAACTTGCCTACTATCTACAGGCTAAAATTATGGCAGTTTATACATATATTGAAACGGATTTTGTTCTAAATTCATCAATTTTTCACTCAAATCTGTATTGATACGTCAAATATCGCCTTGATTTTTTTGTTGGGCAGGAAAGATATACTAATTCTAGTAAGCCATTTTTCTCTGTAGTAGGCAAGGTATAATAGCCATGTTTGCGAATAGCAGGCAGAACTTCTTCAGTTACCCATTTTTGAAATACTTTTGTTTCTGGCTTGCGTGAACTTATTACTAAAGTATAGAGTCCGCTTTTAGCGAAGGGGGTGTCATTTCAAATGACATCCTTTGGTTAGCATCTAAACGGATAATTGAAACTATTTATTAACTGCAGGCAAGTTGGATGTTTTTTGAACACACCAAAAAAGTAAGCTATTTATGTAGCAATAATTAAAATAACCTTATACTTTTTATGCGCTAAGTTAAAAAAATTATACTGTAATAGGCGCGTGGCACTTAAAACCAATTATTAAAATGTCGTCTATTTGTTTTTCTGAACCCATCCAAGTTATTAATACTTCACCTAATTTCTTTTTTTGTTCAGGAAAAGGCAGTTGGTGAATAGCCAAAAGCGTTTCGCGAAGTTGCCTAATACTAAACTTCTTGCCTGTGTCGCTACTAAATTGGTCTTGGAAACCATCTGTAAAAATATAGCACCAAGTTGGCTCTCGTATTTCTATTTTATGTTTAGTTATGTGGGGGTATTCTGTGGCACTATTATAGCCACCAATAGAAAATTTATTGGCGAGCGCAATCTGCATTTCGCCATTTTGAATATAAATTAGCGAATTTCTTGCACCCGAAAACTCTAAATAACCACCATCCATGTCTATCGCGCAAATGGCGATATCCATACCATCATTATTGCGCGTTTCTTCTTGGCGAAGGACTCGGCGTATATTTTGATGTAGGGAGGCAAGGATTTTATCTGTTTCTACGATATTATCATGCATGATGATAGTTGTGAGTTGGTCGTTGCCTACCAAGCTCATGAACGCGCCTGGTATGCCATGCCCTGTACAATCTACGGCAGCGACTATTATTTTTTCATTCTGAAAGTTTGTGATAACTTGTACGCGCCTATTGGTATCCTCTTCATAAATAAATTTCTCAGGGACTTTTTCAACCCAGTAAAAATCGCCTGAAACAATGTCGCGAGGGACGTAAAAGATAAAGTTTTCCGTTAATAGGTTATTTATTAGCTCACGAGGAGGCAAAATGGCTGTTTGTATTCTGCGAGCATATTGGATACTATCAGTTATATCTTCGTTTCGCTGATGAATAATCTTATTTTGCTCATTCACTTGATCAAGCATCGCCTCTATTTCCTGTGTTCTATCATTTACCTTCTGTTCAAGAGAGGCATTAAGTTCAGCAAGTTCTTTGTTTTTTGTTTCGAGTTCTGCATCTTGATAGTAACTTTTAATAGCTTGTTTTACGGTAATAGCCAAGTCGTTAGAACTCCATGGCTTAGCTATAAATCGGTATAGCGAAGCATGGTTAACCGCATTTGTAATACCTTCGAGGCTACTCTGCCCTGTAAGCATAATTTTACAAGTGTACGGGCTTTTTTCGTGAATTTTTATAAGTGCTTCATCTCCTTTCATTTCGGGCATAATATAATCTGAAATGACAAGCGGGATTTCATAGCCTTGTTCTAAAAGCTCATCTACAATATCTAGTGCCTCTTGTCCGCTTTCTGCTAACTCTATCAAAAAAGTAGCGTCGAGTATGTTACGAAGTTCTGATTTTAGACTATTGAGAATGATACTTTCATCATCTATACAAATAATAACGGGTTTTGCCATGGGTGTGTTCTATCCAAAAAATGACTGCATAAAATAGGGCTTAATTGCCATATCCAAATTTTTAGTGTATTTTTAATTGCCTTATACTACATCTTTTACTGTCTCATTATGAGCTGATTCAATATTTTTCTCTTTTTTGAGTTCAGCTATAATTTTACTTCTGTCTGTATAGACTGTTTTCAGGTCTTTAATAGCCGCCTGAAGGTCTTCCATGAGTTGTTTTGTTCCTTTCGTTTTCATGGTATTGAGGTTTAAGGTAAATAAAATAAGAGGTTAAAATATAATAATAGCGACTTGGCTACCCTGAAATAGTGCCTAGACGGTGTGTGGCTTACTAAAATGGCTTTTGCAAAAAATCACAATAATTCTCTACAAAAATAGGTACTTAATTTTACAATATGCAAAGATACACAGTAAAATGTTAAAAAGCTGACAAGTAATTTAAGGTTGTTTTTGATTACAACTTACCAAACAGCATTAATAACTGTAAAAACAGCTACAAACATCAATCCGTTTTTTAAAAACATATTTTTTTGAATAAAAATTTGGATATAAAGAAAAAAAGATATACCTTTGACGCATAGATATTAGTTTATAGGGAATTGCGAGTAACGCAAGTATAATCTCTATATAAGAATACATACATTTTTTTTGAATACACACACTTCAAACTAATAATATGCAAGCTATA
The DNA here is from genome assembly GCA_043748375.1 of Cytophagales bacterium. Classification (GTDB taxonomy): domain Bacteria; phylum Bacteroidota; class Bacteroidia; order Cytophagales; family Microscillaceae; genus RDXI01. The sequence goes on along the minus strand of JAYTNK010000791.1, from coordinate 5,004 downwards.
GACATAGCTATTCAATATGATACACTCATACGCCTAAACGTTTCGCATAGTTTTTTTGGGGAAGAGAAGCCTGATATTTTTTCTTGGCAACCAACCGCTGAAACACTGGCATTCCTTAGACAAATGGGTGTTTTAATCCGCTATCAAGCTGATAGCATAGTTCTTCTTGCGGCTTCTCAAGAAGCACCCACACTAAAAAAACTAGAGGAAAATCCCGCTTTTACACTTTCTTTTGCTATTTATACCGAAAACCTATATTTTACGCATTTTAGTAATTTACCTTTAGAACTCAAAGGAAAGACGTTCTATTTTCATAATCAACAACTGAAAAGCAAAACCAATTTTTTGCACCCTGCTGAATACGCTGCTCAAACGGATTTAGTGCCTATAGGGGCAGGTAAGGTTGTAATAAGCGAGCAAAAAGCAGGCAGTATTTGCACACTTGCACATAATCATTTGCCCGAAACACAAGATATAACCGCTAATGAAAATGGTGAAGTCCTTGCCTACCTACAGGATATGCCCTTCGGTCTATATACTATAGCTAATAAACAAAAAACAGCCCTAACTTTTTTACATACACCCCAAACTACAGGCAAAGTCTTGATAGGTTGGGTGGATATTACCATAACTGCAGATACAACTAAAGAATGGCTGGCAAGTTTTGGTAGGCAAGAAAAAGTAATAGCCAAACAATATCAAATAAAATTTGAAAGCAGAAGCACATATTGGCGATATTACTTTGTACCCAAATACGCAGGCAATCTTAATAATACCGAAATAGAAAGCAATGGACTTGGTATTCAATTCGAAAAACCTACACAAGTTATCTTACCCAATGGCTTAGAGGCAATTTGTTTTGAAGCAAAAAACGCCATATCGCTCCAAAAAAGAACCCGCAACGCCATGCAACTCGTTCGCAAAAAAGATAATAAAGGAAATGCTATTAAGCAAGTGCTTTGTAAAGTTCCTCATCCTACTTTTGAAGGACTACGCGCCGAATCAAGGCAAATAGACGCTAAAGTATTTTCTGAGCAAATTATATACGTGTAGTTTTTCATATACCCAATAAATTATTCCTTCCCTTGCAATTCAAAACCTCAATTATACAAATAAGAAAAATTAACCCTTAAAACCTCTCCATACTTATGGCGCTCAAACTCGCAACGCCCGGCGTTTATATCGAAGAAAAAAACGCTTTCCCCAACTCAGTAGCCGCTATTTCTACAGCAGTCCCTGCGTTTATTGGATACACAGAACTTACACACCGTAAAGGTCAAACTTTGGTAGGTAAAGCTGTTCGCCTTACTTCTTTGGCGGAGTATCATGACATTTTTGGTGGTGGAGCTACCTCGAAATACACACTTGCAGAAAGCACTTCTGATGAGTATGATTTCCAATCGGGAGGCAAGAACTATCAAATATCTGCGAATAGCAGCTCACGCTTTATATTGTATGATAGCATTCGTTTGTTTTTCGCTAATGGCGGAAGCACGTGCTACATTGTATCGGCTGGTGGCTATGTAACAGATGGCAAACCTACACCGCTCAGCAAAAAATCACTTGAAAATGGTATCACTACGCTTATTTCTGAAAGCGAACCTACTATCGTGGTTATTCCTGAAGCTGTTATGTTGGAAGAAGCGGATTGCTTCGCTGTACAACAAGCTATGCTTTTACATTGCGGTGGCAAAATGAAAAACCGTTTTGCTGTATTAGACGTTTACAACGGCTTTATAGCCCGTACTTATGATGAAACAGATGTTATCACACGTTTCCGCGAAGGTATTGGCAACAACTTCCTAAACTATGGTGCGGCGTATTACCCTTGGGTTTATACATCTGTAGTACAAGCTGACGAAGTTAGTTTCCAAAATATTGACAATCTTGATGTACTTGAGTCGGTATTGGTAGCTGAGGCTGAAGGTAGTGGCGCAGACGCAAAACGCGTAAGCGAAGCAAAATTAGAAATTGAAAAATTGGGTGATGCCAATGCAAATAGTAACTCGGTAAACCAAACGTTGAATACTATCAGCGGTCTTTTCCGTACTATTTTAGGTCGCATACGCACATTGCAAAACGTATTGCCTCCAAGCGGTGGTATGGTAGGTGTATATTCTATGGTTGATAACTCACGTGGTGTTTGGAAAGCTCCTGCAAACGTAGGTTTCAACAGTGTGGTAACACCTTCTGTAAAAATGACTAATGAAGACCAAGAAGATTTGAACGTAACGGTTACAGGCAAGTCTGTAAACGCTATTCGTACTTTCCCTGGTCAAGGTGTATTGGTTTGGGGTGCACGCACTTTGGACGGCAATAGCCAAGATTGGCGTTATATTAACGTTCGCCGCACATTGTTATACATTGAAGAATCAGTGAAAAATGCTGCACGTGCGTATGTATATGAGTCAAACTCTGCCAACACATGGTCGTTTATGCGTAGCATGATTTCATCTTTCTTAAATGATCTTTGGAATCAAGGCGGTTTAGTAGGCTTAACACCTGAGCAAGCATTCGATGTACAAGTAGGTATAGGAAGCACTATGACTCCTAACGATGTACTTGATGGTATCATGCGCGTTACGGTTAAAGTGGCTATCTCACGCCCCGCAGAATTTATCGTAATAACATTCCAACAAAAAATGCAAGAATCTTAGCAAATAGCAGTTTTTGATTGACTGGGTAAGGCTTACGTAGCCAATCAAAAACTGTACTTTCTATATTTCTAATTTCACATATCTAATACGTTTAAATCATCTAAACCCCCTCACTATATACTATGGCAGACGCAACCGAACTCTGGCCCATACCCAAGTTTCACTTTTCTGTGCAAATAGATGGCACCGCCTATTCTTTCCAAGAAGTAACAGGATTGAAACTGAACACCGAAGTGATAGAATATCGCGTAGGTGATGACCCCACGTTTATCAAACAACGTGTACCTGGTTTGAAAAAATTTGAAAACATTACTTTGAAAAAAGCTATGTTCAAAAACGACAGCGTACTATATGATTGGTTCATGGACGTTCAGAAAAACTTTGAACGCCGCAAAGATATTATCATCAGCTTACTTGACGAACAAGGTGCACCTGTGTTCACTTGGACTGTAACAAGGGCATTCCCTTTGAGCATTGCAGGACCCGATTTGAGTTCTGAAGGTAACGAACTTGCTATGGAAAGCCTTGAGCTTGCTCATGAAGGACTCGTGATGGCAAAAGGTTAAGCTCCTTTTATTTGAGCCTTGCAAAACCTTAAAAGGTTTTGTAAGGCTTTATTTTTAAAATAACTATAAAAGATGATAAAAAAATTGATTCAAGGAAAAGGTAGTCTTGTAAATAAAGCCAACCATTTTCGAACTGTTCCCAGCTTTTATTTTACTATTCAGTTGGCAGATATGAGCAACTTAGTAGCCGAAGAAGGCTTTACAGAAATATCAGGACTATCTATGTCTTTTGAAACAGAGCCTGTAACAGGCGGAGGTATGCAAGATAAGCAATATATATTGCCAAAAGGCATCTCTTTTACTAATTTAGTACTAAAACGCCCACTCATGATACCAAAATCTATCATGGCAAATTGGTGTGAAACAACCATACAAGGTGGCATGGTGGGTATTAAACCTAAAGATTTAACCATTAAACTCTTGCACCCACTTACAGGACTCGCAAGTGCTACTTGGTTGGTAACAAAAGCCTACCCTGTAAAATATGAAATACTAGGATTTAATGCTGAAGAAAACAGCCTTGCCTACGAACAAATAGAACTTGCCTACCAATGCTTCAAACATAAATTGGACATGGGAAGTTTTACAGCTAATACAACTGCTGCTTTTATTTAGTTTATATTTTAATAATTTCCTTTTATGCCTCTCGAAATTAAAGAACTAACGGTGCGCATCAATGTGCAGCAACATATAAAAAAAGAACCTTCAGGCGAAGCCAACAAAATAGGCAAGAAATTGCGCAAGCAAATCGTACAAGAGTGTATAGATAAAGTAATGGACATGATAGAACGAAAAAAAGACAGGTAATCTCACTGATTGATATACACTCATGGCACAACTTACTAAACTCTCCATAAAAAATAGCGCAGGCAAGGAATTTATCGCCCTGATAAATCCTAACGAAGTAAACGAAACATTTGATGTCGAATATACAGACGAGGAAATGATACCTGCAGGTACATTCAAACCTGACCTCCGATTTGTACGCATGAAATCTGATACGCTTAGTATTACTTTATTGATAGATGGTTCAGGTGTAATAGACCCTGATGCAGACACTGCCCCTGTGCAACTTAAAAAATTGAAAGATACAGTTCTCATGTATGAAGGAAAGAAACATGAACCGCCCCTTGTAACCATTACTTGGGGAGATGCTATCAAACAATTCAAAGGAAGATTGCAAAATATGACTATTGACTATAAACTATTCACTGCGGCAGGTGCGCCTATTCGAGCTGATGTAGTTATGGAATTTAAAGAAGACACACCACCCAAAACAGACGCACAAAAACGAAACACAAACTCGCCTGACCTTACGCATTTAGTGCGGGTAAAAGCAGGAGATACTTTGCCTGATATGTGCCAAGAAATATATGACAACCCAAAAATGTATTTGGAAATAGCCCGCATCAATGGCTTGCTGAATTTTAGAAATCTTAAGCCTGGTACAGATATACTTTTCCCTCCTATGAGAGAAATAGACTCAGAGTAAAAATAATTCTTCATGTTTTTTACTACTGAAAATTAGTAGTAAATTGATGGAATATGTAAAACTATTGCTTCAAGTAAGTGGTAAAAATGGAATTGTATAGATACCTATAAATTTTTTAATTAAAAATATTAAAAAAGAAGTTAATTATTATCGCATTCAAATGGGTAATTTAGTTATAATGATGCGAAATGTAAAAAACAAATTTTAATAAATATGCCCCACCTTTGCTTTTTAGAAGGGCGGGCAAGCGTTTTTTTCAAAGAGGATAACACTATTCAATATCTTTTTG
>JAYTNK010000790.1:0-5667 GCA_043748375.1 Cytophagales bacterium | reverse complement strand
AAAAATTAGGCAAAATAAAGATTTTACCTTACAAAAAGGGCAACCACAAGGGATTGCCCCTACTCAAAAAATATCTCCACAAAAATTGTCAGACAACCGTAAATTTTACGCTAAAAGGTAAAATAAAATATAAATTTAAAAAAAAATAAAATATTTTTTGGTAGTTTGTAAATAATAACCTAAATTTGCACTCCAATTCCGAAAAGAGGGGTTGGAGTAGTTATTTAAGGCAATTTACTAAGGAGATAATTTTTATGTCAGGAATTATTGGGAAGAAAGTAGGCATGACCAGCCTCTTTGAAACCACCGAAGCCTCTGTCAAGCAAATAGCTTGCACGCTTTTACAAGTAGGTCCCTGTGTAGTAACACAGGTAAAAACTGTTGAAAAAGATGGCTATAGTGCCATTCAACTCGCCTTTGGTGAAAAGCAGGAAGCGCGTGCTAATAAGCCAGAAAAAGGACATTTTAGCAAAGCGAATACCACGCCTAAACGTAAAGTCTTAGAGTTTCGCGGCTTTCCTGATGGCAAACACCAATTAGGTGATGTGCTAACGGCTGCCGATATATTTGCTGAAGGTGATAAAGTATCTGTAGTGGGTACAACCAAAGGTAAAGGTTTTCAAGGTGTAGTGAAGCGTCATGGTTTCTCAGGCGTTGGAGGTCAAACACACGGTCAGCACGACCGCGCTCGCCATGCAGGTTCTATTGGTGCATCTTCTTTCCCTTCTCGTGTATTCAAAGGTATGCGCATGGGTGGACGTATGGGCAATGACCGCGTAAAAATTCAAAAGTTGCGCATAATGCGCATCGTTTCTGAACATAATCTCATCGTAGTAGCAGGCTCGGTACCGGGTGCTAAGAACTCATACATCATTGTAGAAAAATAAGAACATGGAAGTTGCAGTACTCTCACAGAGCGGGCAGTCCACAGGGCGCACCGTTCAATTAAACGAAGCTATCTTCGGTATCGAACCCAATGATCACGCCATTTATTTGGATGTGAAGCAATATCATGCTAACCAACGTCAGGGAACACACAAATCAAAAGAACGTGCTGAGGTATCTTACTCAACACGCAAAATTAAAAAGCAAAAAGGAACAGGCGGAGCGCGTGCAGGTAGTATTAAATCGCCCGTATTCGTAGGTGGTGGTCGTGTATTTGGACCTCGCCCTCGCGATTACCGCTTCAAATTGAACAAGAAAGTAAAGCAATTGGCACGTAAATCTGCCCTCGCTTACAAAGTGAAAGAGGCGTGTTTAATGGTCGTAGAAGATTTCAATTTTGAAAGCCCACGCACCAAAACATATATCTCATTCCTTGAGCAATTAGCTGTTACAAACACCAAAACTTTGCTCGTATTGCCTGAAAACAAGGATAATGTATATCTATCAAGCCGCAATGTACCCAAAGCTAACGTGATTACATTCAATCAATTGAATACTTACAATATCCTTAATGCGGATAAATTGGTATTCATGGAAAGCGCCGTTGCTAAATTGGAAACTTTGTTGATTAAGCCTGAATAACCGCCAAACGCTCACTATCATGGAACAAACAGATATTTTAAAAAGACCCCGCCTCACCGAAAAAATGGAATACCTTTCTGCAAAGGTTAAAGGAGGCAAAGAGCGTTACGCTTTTATCGTAGATGCTCGTGCCAACAAAATCCAAATCGGAGACGCTGTAGAGAAAATGTATAACGTAAAAATCGATGCCGTAAACACAATGAATTACAAAGGCAAAGCTAAAAACCGTAATACAAAAACGCACTTTATAAAAGGCAGAACGTCCAGCTATAAAAAAGCAATCGTTACCCTCAAAGCTGGCGAAATCATTGATTTCTTCGAAGCTGTTTAATCACATGGCGCAGGCAAGTGCTTGCGTCAATTTATGTATGTATGTCGATAGTTCAATTGCCAAAACGAACTGACGGCGCAAAACAATAAATCTAATGGCTCTTAAAAAATTTAGACCAATCACCCCCTCGCTACGCTTTAGAATAGCTCCCGCATTTACGGAAATTACGAAAAGCACGCCTGAAAAATCGCTTGTGAAAATCAAGAAGCGTAGTGGTGGACGTAACAACACAGGGAAGATGACCATGCGCTACATAGGCGGTGGGCATAAACAATACTTACGCGATATTGATTTCAAACGCGATAAGTTTAATATTCCTGCTACCGTGAAAGCGATAGAGTATGACCCCAGCCGTACAGCGCGTATCGCCCTACTGTTTTATGCAGATGGCGAAAAACGATACATTCTTGCCCCAGAAGGCTTGAAAGTAGGTACTGTGTTGCTTTCAGGTTCAGGTATTGCACCTGAAATCGGAAACGCATTGCCGCTATCTGAAATACCTTTGGGTACTATCGTTCACAATATCGAATTGCACCCAGGAAAAGGTGGACAATTGTCGCGCAGCGCAGGCACTTATGCACAACTCTTGGCGCGTGAAGGCAAGTATGCCAACATGAGGATGCCTTCGGGTGAAACCCGTTACATACTCCTCACTTGTATGGCTACTATAGGTACGGTTTCAAATTCAGACCACATGAACACCGTGATAGGCAAGGCAGGACGCAAGCGTTGGCTTGGTCGTCGCCCTCGCAACCGAGGTGTATCTATGAACCCTGTCGATCACCCTATGGGTGGTGGCGAAGGGCGTGCATCTGGTGGACAGCCCCGTTCTCGCAACGGACAATTCTCAAAAGGGCTTAAAACCCGCGCACCTAAAAAGTATTCTAACCGCCTCATCATCAAGAAACGCACTAAGTAATGGCTCGCTCGCTCAAAAAAGGACCCTATATAGAACACCACCTTCAGAAGAAAGTGAGTGTAATGAATGAATCTGGCAAAAAGTCTATAATCAAGACTTGGTCGCGTCGCTCTATGATTTCTCCTGATTTCGTAGGACACACTTTCGCAGTACATAATGGCAATAAACACATACCCGTATATGTTACTGAAAACATGGTAGGACACCGCCTCGGCGAATTCTCACCTACTCGTAACTTCCGTGGTCACATTGCTAAAAAAGATAAAAAGAAAAAATAACGCGTGATGGAAACAACAACTAGAAAACCCAAAAAATCGGTGCGCATTCGCCTCGAAAAAGAGGCAAGGAGAGCATTTCGTGCAGAAAACAAAGGCAATTTGGGCGCATCACGCGCTCATGCTGAAGGTCTGCCAAGCTCGCCTCGCAAAATGCGCCTCGTAGCGGATATGATTCGTGGGCAACTTGTCCTTCACGCACTTCATATCTTGGAACATGACTCCAAAGCAGCCGCAAGAGACCTCAAAGCCCTCCTTGTATCTGCACTTGGCAACTGGAAACAGCACAACGCAGACGTAGACATCGATCAAGCAGACCTTTATATCAAAGAATTGTTTGTAGATTGTGGTCGTATGTTGAAAAGAATGCGCCCAGCACCGCAAGGTCGTGGCTACAGAGTACGCAAACGCTCTAACCACGTTACAATCGTAATAGATAGCTTAAGCGAAGAAGCATAAACCAAACACGTCTTGCCACCCCACTAACAAAAAAGGCAGGCAAGGCAAAAAAACAAACGTATGGGACAAAAAGTAAATCCAATAGGGCTTCGTTTAGGCATTATTCGAGGCTGGGACTCTAACTGGTTTGGTGGAAAAGATTTTTCCGAAAAATTAGTAGAGGACGAGAAAATCCGCAAGTATATCAAAGCGCGTATCCCAAAAGGGGATATATCAAAAGTAGTTATTGAACGCACACTCAAACGTGTAACGCTTACTATTCATACAGCTCGCCCTGGTGTCGTTATTGGACGTGGTGGTACAGAAGTAGATAAAATAAAAGAGGAATTGAAGAATCTTTACAAAAAAGATGTTCAAATCAATATCTACGAAGTGAAACGCCCCCAAATTGATGCAAAATTAGTAGGTGAAAAAATCGCCCAACAACTAGAAGGGCGTATTTCTTACCGCCGTGCTATGAAAAAAGCGATTGCAGACGCTATGCATGCAGGAGCGCAAGGTATTAAGATAAAACTTGGTGGTCGTTTGGCTGGAGCTGATATGGCACGTACAGAACAGTATAAAGAAGGACGTGTTCCTTTGCATACGCTTCGTGCTGATATCGATTATGCTATCTCGGAGGCGCAAACCGTTTATGGAAAAATAGGTATTAAAGTGTGGGTATTCCGTCGCGAAATTTACGGCAAGCCTGACCTTTCCCCTCAAGCCGCTAACAATGCTTCAGACAATAATCAGTCTGACCGCAATGACCGCAATGATCGTGGAGACCGCGGAAATCGCAATGACCGCGATAGAAACAAAGGCGACCGAGACCAAAATCGTGGTGGTGGTAATAACCGCAACAGCAATACCAACAGCAACAACCGCAATACCAACACCAACGGCAACAACCGCAATAACAACACCAACAGCAATAATAAAACTGGTGGTAGCGGTGGTGGACAAGGTGGCAACAGACCTAAAAAACGCTAAACCTCTGTAAATCATGTTACTCCCTAAGAGAACCAAATATAGAAAACAACAGAAAGGGCGCGTCAAAGGCATCGCAACAAGAGGACATACACTCAGTTTCGGTACGTTTGGCTTAAAAACCCTTGAACCTGGACGCATTACAAGCCGTCAAATTGAGGCTTGTCGTATCACCATTTCGCGTACAATGAAGCGCGAAGGTCAAATCTGGATTCGCATATTCCCTGACAAACCTATCACGAAGAAGCCTGCAGAGGTACGTATGGGTAAAGGTAAAGGCGCGCCAGAGTATTGGGTTGCCCCTGTAAGACCAGGGAAAATCTTATTTGAAATTGACGGCGTGAGCCGCGAAGTTGCGACTCAAGCTTTATACCTTGCTGCTCAAAAACTTCCCGTACAAACTAAAATGGTCACACACCGCGAATACGTGGACTAAGCTTTATGAAAAACGTAGAAATCAAAGCCCTCACAACTGAGGTACTTCAAAACCATATTCAATCGGAGAAAGAAAGCCTACAGCGCACTAAATTTGCGCATGCCATCTCCAATATTGAGAGTCCTATTAACATTCGGGCAACGCGCCGTTTGATAGCTCGTCTTAAGACGGAATTTCATGCACGCCAAACTGCTCAACCTAAACAATAATCCTAATTGAGTACTATGGAGGAAGTAGCAATCGAACGTAACGCACGCAAAGAACGTACAGGCGTAGTTACAAGCAACAAAATGAACAAATCTATTACAGTGATAGTAGAGCGTCGTTTTAAACACCCTATGTATGGGAAGTTTATAACAAAAAGCAAAAAGTTCATGGCACATGATGAAAATCAAGAGTGCAATATCGGTGATACCGTAAAAATCATGGAATGTCGCCCTTTGAGCAAGCTGAAGCGTTGGCGCTTAGTGAGCATCATTGAGAAAGCGAAGTAATCTTTCACAATAACTTGCCTGCCTGCCCAAGTGTGGTTAGGTAGGCAAGCTATTAAATTTGTTCATAAAAAAATGGTACAGCAAGAATCAAGGCTCAGCGTAGCCGATAATAGTGGTGCAAAAGAAGTATTGTGTATTCGCGTATTGGGCGGTACTCGTAAGTTCTATGCCTCTGTAGGAGATAAAATAGTGGTAACGGTAAAATCTGCACTCTCATCGAGCAGCATGAAGAAAGGAACCGTTTCGAAAGCCGTAGT
>JAYTNK010000789.1:0-13509 GCA_043748375.1 Cytophagales bacterium | reverse complement strand
TGCCTGAACTCCAACATGAAGATGTCGTAACTTCGCATGATAGCTCTACAAACGGGCTTATGAACGCCTACAAAAAAATACGATAGGTTGAAACCCTTGCTTGGGTGTCTGCACCAAATAGCTCGTAGCTTATTTACAGCTGTTTGGTGTCCACACCGCTTCCATTAAGTTGGTGATAATCGTTATTTTGGATTGCGAAAAAACATTTTCTTTTTCCTTCTGTATTATTTTTAGTGATAGCGCATTTGTCATGCTGAACGTAGTGAAGCATCTCGTTGTTGAATGACGATTTGTGAACGAAAAACGATATTTTTCGCTTCGCTCAAAATGACAAACTTCTCTTTTCACTTAAAAAAATACAGAATGTTCTTTTTTAGAAAGAGGAACGGAACACACCCTTTTATTTTTAAAAAACAGCCATACTTTTTAGGCATATTTGCTAAAAAACGATTTGCCGCACATGAAATATACAAAAAAGCGCGTACTTATTTACCAAAATATTGCCCAAAAACGTTGTAAGGTATATGAAAACACCTATCTATTTTCTCGCTTTCTTGTGGCTGTGTGGAGGGCATCAGTTACACGCACAATCTACTCCCCTCTTTCCTATGCCCAACGCTGAAGGCAAATGGGGCTATGTAGATGCCAAAAACAAGCTCATCATTCCCTACAAATTTGATAACGCAAGTCCTTTTTATGAGGAAAGGGCGTTTATTGCCCAAAAACAGACTAATGGAGAGGTAGTTTGTAGTACCATAGACACAAAAGGCAATATTTTGTTCCAAGTAAATATGTCTGAAGGGTTGGTTTTAGAACTTTACCAAATGCACTATCAACATTATAATGAGGGACTTTTCTATATACCCAACTATGAAAATGAATCTAGAACCTATCAATACATAGACAAGGCAGGCAAGCAAGCCATTTCGTTTGCCCATAACTGCGGAAATAGTGGATACGCCAAGGATTTTTCAGAGGGATTGGCTTACGTAACCTTGACAGACAGCACTTGGGGACAAATAGACACTCAAGGTAAATTAGTATTGCAAGGTAAAGATTTTGCCCCTATAGAACAAGCATTTAAACAAGGCTGGGCAGTAATAAGGACAGCGGAAGGTTTTACTTACATTAATAAAAAAGGGGAGAAAGCCACCTTCTTATCTCCCTATAAGCTAGAAGATTTGGGTGATATGCAAGAAGGATACGCTTTTATGGCACTTCCGCCCAAGGATACGCTAGAACAAGACGTTCGTTTTGTTATTTTGCAACCTGACCGTAGCATCAAACCTGTAGCTATCAAACTTGTACATAGTACACCCGTAACCTATGTTTCAGGCTACAACTTCTCCCACGGTTTGGCGTATGTGCGCTATTATGATAGCAAAGGGCAGTATGGAGAACAACAAGGCTACCTCAATACCGCAGGCAAGCTCGCCTTCCCACTACCGAAAGTCCTCACCCCTACCCGCAAGAGTGCAGAAGGCGATTATGATTTTTATGTCAAAGGAAACAAGTTTCACCAAGGGCTTGCCTGCTGGACTATCAACTATTCCAACAACACGATGAAAATCATTTATATCGATACGGCAGGCAAGGTCGTATTGCAGTCCTCTATCGTCAAAAATTAGCCAAAACAGTTTCTGTATTTTTGCCCACAAATTGTTGATTAGCGAGGTCATTTATTCTGTATTATTTCAGTAGTAATAATGTACTTTAACAAACTGGGCATTGTTTTGCTATCGCAAAACGCAAGGTGCAACCTTTCCCTATAGTCAGTTCCAAGTTACGCTTCGCTAAACTTGAAACAGTAATTTAGGTATTTAGCAAAACAAACTTGGAACAGTGGGGGTTGTTTTAGTTAGGTGTTAACTATCGGCAGGGTCTTTGACCACTGCCGAAGTTATATTGCTCTGAGTACTACTCACATGGCATGATATTTTAACTGTATTTTGTATATTTGGTCAAAAATCTTTGATATGTCAAAAAAATGGTATATTATCTATCTTTGGGCTGCATTCTGCATGATTGCCTTGTCCATAAGAGCTGTTATTGTATTGATTTACAATAATTTTGATGTTTCTAATCCTTTCCTTGAAATATTTGGAGGAACTGTTTTTTTGGTTTCTTTGCTATTTTTAGTGGGCTATTTGGCTACCTTCTCGAAAAAATATGAACAAGAAACAAAAATAGCAGACGTACTCCAAAATATTCAATTACTGAAAGAAAGTGGTTTTCTTCATGTATCAGAAACAGATGTGTTAGAAGGAAATCATAACGGGTACTTTTGCAGGGTGTTGGCAGGCAAGACCAAAGAAAACACCTATCATTGCGAAATTGAGTGTATCGTGCAAATAAAGGAATATGAAGTTCAGGAAGTAAGACAAAATGTTCCGTTAAAATTGGAAGAAACTGTTGGCTTTTATCTTTTTTCAGAGGAAATAGAAGGCACTGCACCCCTCGAAGCACAAAAAATATTAGCTGTACTCGATAAAATGATTGAAACTTGTCAGAAGCACTACATTAAAGCTTATACACCTCGCTATGCCTTTGATGATAAATAGCTTGCCTACGTTTTCAGCTTCAATGAAGGAAAATTTACTTGTGGTTTGTGTCCCCACGAACCACTTTGAACAATTTTTTAACACATTTATGACTACAGAATTTGAAAATCTTTTGCCCCACTGTTCCAAGTTTGTTTTGCTAAAAAATAAAACGAAACTGTTTCAAGTTTAGCGAAGCGTAACTTGGAACTGACTATAGGGCAAGGTTGCACCTTGCGTTTTGCGATAGCAAAACAATGCCCCGTCAAAACCACATCAAAGCGCGTAGATAATATCAAGCAAACCTATCTTGCCTGCATAATCTTTGGCACTGCTATAAGTATATTCCCAACTTTCTTCTACAAAGCCTGCTTCTACAGGGTTGTTATGTAGGTAAGCTAATTTTTGAGCCAGCATTGGGGCATCTTGTATCAAAATAGGCTGATTGTTTTGTTGCCAAAATTGATATTTTTCATTGTTTGGGTTTTTCTTTCCTGCACGCTCCATCAGCCATAAAATCCACTCGCATCTGCTTTCTGTCTGATTTTCTGCTATGGTTTTGAGTAATTTTTTGGCTGTATGTCGTTTGAAATTCCGCATAATATCTTGCAAAAGCGCACCTTGACTACCTATTATCAAATGTACATGATTGGTCATAATGCACCACGCATAGACTTCTAAACCCTTATTTTCTTGGCAATAACGCAAGCTATCCACCAAAATATCTTTGTAGATTTTACGCGTAAAAACGTCTATCCAATGCACTGTAGCAAACGAAACAAAATAAAGTTTGGTTTGGTCAGAAAATTTGTAAATTCTACTCATGAGCATAAGGCGGAACAAAAATCGAGCTAAGTTTTTAGCGCGACATTGTTTTGCTATCGCAAAACGCAAGGTGCAACCTTGCCCTATAGCCAGTTCCAAGTTACGCTTCGCTAAACTTGAAACAGTTAGCTATTTTTTAGCAAAACAAACTTGGAACAGCGGAGATATTTTTGAATTGTATATTATCCACTTCGATAAACAAAATTATAGATATGCCTGTAGCCTTGCCTGCCAAATAATGTCAGTCAAAACACCCAAAGAATTTTACCAAAATTTATTCCAAATGCTGTACGTGAGAGCTCACTTGAAAAATCTTCAAGAAGAAAGCCTTTATGAAAAACTTATGAATGATTTTGGAGAATCTGTTTATGAATCTTGGTCAAATTTCGAAATAGGATTAGTTACCACAAGTGAACTATTCAATATGTTAGTGGATTGTTTTTATCGTGGGACATACGGCAAATACCAAATTATGATGGATTTTCTTGCCAAATATAAACATTACTTGCCTACTTTGTAAAGTGCAGTTTTTTTTCTAATTTTACAGCAAAGAAGTAAAACCAAAAAACGTGAAAAACTCCCCACTGTTCCAAGTTTGTTTTCTAAATAAATTAAAACACTGTTTCAATTTTAGCAAAACAAACTTGGAACAGCAGTGACAGAAGCCCATGCTAATAATTACCTATTACTTAAAATAGTAGAAGGAAGTATTTTATCCACAAAATACATCTCTACTTCGCCCTTATTTTTGGCTTTTATTGCCCCTCTGTGCGTGCATTGAAATAGGTGTTTTACGAGTTCATACGTAATGCCTGATATATTGACCTTGCCTACCTCCCCACTACTTTCCATACGGGAGGCAAGATTGACTGTATCGCCCCAAATATCATACGCAAATTTGTTCTTGCCTACCACTCCCGCCACAATTTCGCCTGAATGAATCCCCAAGCGCAATTCCCAGATAGCTTCACCTTTGGCTTCTTTTTCTGCTTTCCAATCCGCCATCCACTGTTGCATGGCAAGTCCTGCGCACACTACATCATATGGATTGCTCGTGTTTTCTATGGGCAATCCGCCTGCGCACATATAGGCATCTCCAATGGTTTTTATTTTTTCTAGATTATACTTTTCGCATATTTCATCAAAAGCAAGAAAGCAATGGTTCAATTCTTCAATCACTTTGGTTGGTGTAAATTGCTCTGCAATGTGTGTAAACCCTTTAAAGTCTGTAAAAAGTACCGTAACCAAGTTGTATTGTTTGGGTTTGGCAGTGCCTGTTTCTTTGAGTTCTTGGGCGGTTTCCAAGGGCAAAATATTTAATAAAAGTGCGTCTGATTTTTGTCTTTCATGCTCTACGAGTTGCAGTGTAGTATTTAATTCCTCATTGACTTCTGTAATTTCTTCTTTGGCTTTTTTCTCTTTTTGTCGGCTTTTGTAGATGAAGTAGGCGAAAACCATTACCGCAATCAAACCCGCTAATACCAAATAATTGAGATATTGTTGAAATTCTTTGGCTTCTTCTAATCGCAATACTTCTACGGTACGTTGCGCACTTTCTGCCTTGAGCTTTTGTTCTTGGCGCAAATACACATCTACCTCTGCTTGTTTGCTTTTAGCAAGTTGGCGCAAACTATCTTGCTTATGCTTGTCTTTTTCTTGTCTTGCGGAGGCAAGGAGACGCTCTGCTTCGCTGTGATATTGGAGTACGAGGCGTGCATTTTTTTCTCTTTCTACCTCTATACGTTGTAGTTCTTTGTCTTTTTTGAGGCTTGCCTGATTTTTATGCAATGTTTGTAATTCCTTTTCTTTTTGGGCAAGTTCGCTTGTATAATTTTTGTCTTTTTTATTTTGTTTTTCTAAAGCGAGGCGCAAAAGCTCTTGTCTTTCCTGCTCAATCTTGCGCATATCTTCATTTTTCTTCAAAAGTTCTTGGATACTTTGGATTTGCTTGTAGCGGTCTTTCTTCTCGCGTTCTATTTTTTTTGATGCTTCTTTTTGCTCCATAAGCTCAAGGCTATCCTTGTATTGTTTGGCTATTTCGTGGTATTCAAGTGCTTTTGGAAAGTCCTTATCTTGTTTAGCTATTTTATAGAGTGTGGTAGTTGCCTTTGATATTTCAGCAAAAAAACTTTGCTCTTTGGCTATGGTAAAGGCTTGCTGTGCATGAGTTTCACTTTTGGCAAAACTCTCTTTTTCAAAGTGGAGCTGTGCTATTTTGTTTAAGCCTATAGTAATGCCTTTTTTGTCTTTAATAAGTTCATAGTGCTTAAGACTTTTTTGGTAATACTCTAAGGCACTCTCTCTATTTTCTTGTTGCAAGTGAATATCACCTATATTATCCAAGCTAAAGGCTACTTCTTTTATATCGTTTATTTTTACGTAGGCAAGCACAGCTCGTTGCCAATGCTCTAAGGCTCTGGGATATTCTTTCTTGCCTGTCAAGACAAGGCTTTGTTGTTTGATAGCACAAGCTTTTCCTTTGGGAAAATTAATTTTATCGCTTGCCTCCAATGCTTTTTGGGCATAAAAAAGAGCCGTGTCTGGCTGGGCTTTGTAGAGCGTATTGGCTAATTGATTCAGCGTATTGATATAGGCAGAATCTATCTCTGTTTCTTTATTTTCATATTTTATCAACGTAAAATATAAACTATCTAATGGTTTGTATTGCGCGCAAATAAGATTTGTACACAACAAATAAAAACAGCATAATAAAACTAAATTCCTTTTCATAAGCCTTTTGTGGTAGTATATATCTATCCGCAAAAATTATGCTTGTTTTAATCACTTAATCTTTTGCTTGTAGGAGTTTATCATTGGAGTTGTTTAGTTGAACTGTATCTGTTGTTAAAAAACGTCTTTTGGGTTGTAATTTCGTTATATTTTTTGTTGTAGCGACCTGCTACGACTGCAAAATCTGCCTCATTTTGCGCCAAAATACGCACCTTTACTGCCGAAAAATCCAACAAAACAACCCTATTGGCTACATTTATTTTTAAAGATGTACATGTAAATATTGGGTTGCTTGACAATTTTTGTGGAGGAAAGGCTGTAGTAACAAGTTTTAGCTCGTTAGGAGGCTTAAAACGGTTGAATGGAAGCCCGTGGTTACAGGCTTCCACAAAAATTATCAGAAAATCGAGTTTATGCAACCGCTGTTATTTGGTGCAACTTAAACAAATCCCGCTTATCAGTAAGTTAGTTTCTGCTGAAACATAGCCTTTTGGCAAGACGACCATAGGAATTACCACCTCGTCAAGGCAATTAGTTTGTCCACATTGATTGCATTTGAAGTGTACGTGTGTGTGATTGTGGAGAAGTGTATTGCAAGTCGATTTGCACAAAGCATATTTTGGGTAGGCAAGATCATCTAATACCTTGTGAATCACACCTTTATCTAAAAATGTGCGCAATGTGCGATATACAGTAACACGGTCATAGTTTTTGCCTACTATTTCCTCTACATCTGCATGGGCAAGCGCGTACTTGCTTTTTACAAACGCGTCAATAACGGCTTGCCTACATTCCGTATGGCGCAAATTATACTGTTTCAAAAGCGTTTGGGCGTTATTCATCATAGCACAATTATTTCCTTCGCAAAGATACACAAAAATAAAGAACTGTGTGAGGCTTCTTGCAAAAGCATTTTTATAAGCCTCTTTAAAAAGCAAGCAGGTATTTTCGCAAGAAGTCTATTATCACAAATATTTATTTTACTATTTTTGCAGGATTGCCAAAGACAGTCGCGCCATCTGGTACGGTTTCTACTACGACCGAACCCGCGCCTATGCGGGCATTGCGCCCTATGGTAATGCCCGAAACGATTATGGAGCCAGTGCCTATAAATGCACCCTCGCGTATGGTCGCGCCTGCACCTATAATACTACCCGCGCCTACTTGTACATAATCGCTTATATGGACATCGTAGTCGAGTGTAACTTGCGCATGAAAAATATTGTTTCCGCCTATACGAACTCCTGCACCTATATTTGTGCCTGCATTTATAAGATTTCCGTAGCCTAATTCAGCTGAAGCTGATACATAACTCTGGTAGTGGATGGCATTGACGGGAGTTACGTGCCGTTTTTCGTGTAGCATAGTTACCAGACTACGGTTGTAACGGCTGTCATCGCTCGTTACAAAGGCATCACATTTTTGCCCTATCAATTTTAGGAAGCCGTCATCATCAGGGCTACCTAAAACAGGGATAAAATCTATTTCTATGTTGTGGAGGGCAGCATCTTCTTCGAGAAAGCCATAGACTACAACCTCATTGCTTCTGAAAATGTCGAGGGCTACTTTGCCTAAGCCTTTTGCCCCAAAAATGATAACGGGTTTGAGTTCCATTGTTTTTTATTTTTATTTTAATAATTTTATAGTATATTTGAACATTCACTGTAAAAAAAAGCGATAGGGGATGAAAAAAGTACACTTGTTTTTGCGTAATTATTTTGGATTCACACAAATAGAAGCACGCGGTTTTTGGGCATGGACTGTTGGTATCGCCCTCTTGTTTGCGTTCAATTTTGGGCTATCATGGTTTGATTTTAGCGAAACAACCGTATCCAAAAAAGAGGTACAACAGTTTGAGGAAATCTTAACTAACCTTGTGGAAAATGATACCGTTCACCCACGAACAAGCACCTC
Source organism: Cytophagales bacterium (assembly GCA_043748375.1). Lineage (GTDB taxonomy): Bacteria > Bacteroidota > Bacteroidia > Cytophagales > Microscillaceae > RDXI01. Next base: position 5,500 of record JAYTNK010000789.1, on the reverse strand, counting down.
GCCTGCCCAGTCTTTTGAAAACGAAAAAGACTTAAATACGCAAGGTGAACGCTTCGCGTTTGACCCCAACCAAGCCACAGAAGCTGACCTAAAGAAACTTGGCATACCCAACCGATTTGTAAAAAGCATTTTGAAATTTAGAAGTAAAGGTGGTAGTTTTCGCAAAAAAACCGACCTGAAGAAAATTTACGACTTCCCTGAAAATCTATATATTAGCCTCGAAACGTATATAATCCTACCCGAGAAAAACAATTATGCCAAAAAAACATTCGAAAAACCAACCTCCAATACTCCTCGGAAGAAGAAAGAAATTACACCCTTTGACCTTAATACAGCCGACACAACCACCCTTAGTCAAGTGCGCGGAGTAGGCGCAAAAACAGCCCAAGCCATCGTAGATTTACGTACGCAATTAGGCGGCTTTATTAGTCTTGAACAATTAAACGAAGTTTATTTTTTAAAAAACAAACCCGAATTAGTAACCGCCATCCTGCAATATGCTCGTTTAGATAACCCCCAAATACGCAAAATAAACCTGAATACAGCCACCATAGAAGCGTTAAAATCACACCCATATATAGGAAAATTAGGCAAGTATTTGGAGGTATGTCGCGATAAAAATAAGTTCAAATCCTTAGAAGAAGTGCAGAAATTAAAGGCAATAACCCCTGAAATATGGACAAAAATGAAGGCGTATATAACCGTAGAATAGTCCAAATAATTTAAGCTATGTCTTTTTTCTTTTTAAGTGTTCTACGACCTATTTCTTTTTTAATAAGTTTAAATTCGCGGCTGCTCTGTCCTGCTACAGACGTATTCTCTGCCGCCCTGCGAAACAAATACGGAATAACCGCCTTAACAGGTCCATAAGGCACATATTTAGCTACATGATAACCTGCTTTGGCGAGATTATATGAAATATGGTCGCTCATACCAAACAGTTGTGCAAAATACACGTTAGGATTTTGCGGACTTACAGCGTGTTTTGCGAGCAAGGTTACTAATTCATAGCTACTATCTTCATTGTGCGTGCCTGCGCACAAACCTATGCGGTCAATATGTTCTACACAAAAAGTAATGGCTTGGCTAAAGTCGCGGTCTGAAGCCTCTTTGTTGGGTTGGATAGGGTCTTCATAGCCTTTAGATTCGGCACGAGCGCGTTCCCTCTCCATGTATGCTCCGCGTACTACTTTTGCACCTAAATAATAATTTTGCGCTGATGCTTCCGCGTAAGCGTTTTTTAAGTTAGCAAGGGTAGTATGGCAATACATCTGGTACGTATTGTAGACGATAGGCGATTCGCGATTATACTTTTGCATCATAGCGTAGGCAAGCTCGTCTATCGTGTTTTGTATCCACGACTCTTCTGCATCAATAAACAGGCGAACTTGATGCTTATGTGCTTCAGCACAAATAGCCTCTACACGTCTTTGGGCGTTTGCCCAAGCCGTACTTTCTTTGGTAGTCAGAACTTCTTTTGCTTGTACTTTCTCCAGTACCGATAAAGGCGCGACTCCCGTAACCTTAAACACACTGAACGGCATCTTTTCTTTTTGTTTAGCCGCAAGCCCGATGGTTTCTATCGTTTCGTGCATGGTTGCCTCAAAACTATTTTCACTTTTTTCACCTTCTACAGAATAGTCAAGGATAGTGCCTATGCCATATTCTGCCAAGCGTTCTATAGTTTTTTGGCAATCTTCAATGCTTTCTCCCCCGCAAAAATGACTGAAAATAGTACGTTTTACAGCCCATTTGATAGGGAGGCGCAAGGCAAAGCTAAAACTAATGAGGCGCGTACCGATTTTAACAAGTGCGGGGGCGTTCATAGCCGCAAATAGCCAATATATTTTGCGCAACTCCCCGTTGGTTTTGGATGAGAATGCGATGGCGGTATCTTCGAAAGAAACTTGCGGCGGGGTAGTCTTGTCCATAATAGAAAATATTTAGGTGCAAAATTACAGAAAAACAACGTGTTTTTCACGCTTAGAAAATACTTTTTTCTGTAGATTTTCTTTTTGAGTGGAATCTACTACTCAAAAACAAAACCTATTTTTTCTACATGGGTCTTTCAAAAATTAATTCGAACGCATGAGCGTTGTGAGTGGAGGGTGGAACAAGCGTTGCGAGCCTCCAACCTTGCCTCGCATGGTCTTGGATAATTCCTTTATAGTCTTCTTTTGGCTTTGATGTCCAAAAATTATATTTTATATGTACAAATTTATATTCGTAGGTTGTCATGTGGGTAAAGTTAAAAGGGTGGAAAGGGTAGGCAAGTTATTCACTTGCCTTTTTAGTTTCTGCTTGTTCAGGTTCTGCCTGTTCGGGTTCAATGTTTGCGCTACGTTTATGCAACCGTCCTGCTTCTCGGAGTGATTGATGGATAATCCATTCGAATTGTCCGTTGGTACTTCTGAACTCATCGGCTGCCCACTTCTCTATTGAGTCAAGCAAATCGGCATCTAAACGTAGCGCAAAGGCTTTTTTCTTTGCCATAATCGTATAAAATCTTATTGGTTTAATGTGCCTGTATTGATAACAGGGCTTGCGTCTTTGTCAGAGCAAAGTACCACCATAAGATTGCTGACCATAGCCGCTTTTTTGTCATCATCGAGTTCGATGATTCGCCTCTTGCTAAGTTCTGCAAGTGCCATTTCGACCATACTAACTGCACCCTCCACGATTTTGAAACGCGCCGCGACTATAGCAGTTGCTTGTTGTCTGCGAAGCATGGCTTGTGCAATTTCGGTAGCATACGCCAAGAAACCAATACGTGCTTCTATAACTTTAATGCCAGCCATATTAAGACGTTCCGAAAGTTCAGCTTCTAATTGATGGTTTACTTCATGCGTACCAGCGCGAAGCGTAACTTCATGCTGGTCTTCCAAGTTGTCGTAAGGGTATAGTCCTGCGAGTTTGCGCAAAGCGGCATCTGCCTGCAATTTTACAAAGTTTTCGTACTTATCCACTTCAAAAAGAGCCTTGTAGGTGTCTTGCACTTGCCACACCAAGATAGCACTAATCGTGATAGGGTTGCCGAGTTTGTCGTTTACTTTTAGTCGGTCGCTTTCGAAGTTATAAGCACGAAGCGATACTGTATTTCGAGCAAGGAATGGGTTTGCCCAAAAGAAACCGTTGTCTTTTATAGTGCCTTTGTATTCGCCAAACAGCACCATCGTTCTTGAACTATTCGGGTTGATGGCGAAGAAACCAATCATCATAATAAGCGCAATAGGTATCAGTATAGCACCTACAATCGGGAACTCAAGCGCAAATGCGCTCGCACAACCACCCAAAAGGATAAACAAAACAACCAACATGGCATAACCATTAGAGGGGGCAAATTTTTTTTCAATCGTGTTCATGGTAGTAAATTTTTAGTATTGAAGTGATATTGTTTTAATATCACTTTCATATACTAATAGACGTACCTACTTCTAAAATGTTACGGTTTCTTGAAAATATTTTTTAGACAGATTGCGCACATTTATTTTCGCGGCTGCATAGCGTACAAAACAGGCTTGCTCGGCACTGCATCAAGGGCAAAACTAGGGATTTGCAAGTTGAGCAGATACAGTCCATCAGGCACTTCATCAGGTAGGTAGGCAAGTTCAGTAATGGTGCAATCTTGGCGCGTGTTGTGTGGATATTGCCAAAAGGCGTGATGCGTTAGCAACTTGCCTGCGTCCACCTCTCTATCCACAGAAGGCAAATCAAGAAGCAGGTGTTTTATGTTATTATCGGCCAAGAACTTGCCTACCGCTTCCTCTAAATACGGTGGGTTTGTACCCGAATAGTTACGGTTTTTCTTGCCTGCCTCGTTGGGCAAAGTACGCATAATGAGGGCTTCAGTAGGCAAGTTAATGAGTGGTTTCAGGTGGGCAAGTTTTACCAGTAAGTCATCTCCTTCGGGTGTTGGCAGGCAAGAAATAAGCTGTGCAGTAAACCAAAACGTTTTCAAACAGTTATCTATGGTAGCTGTTTTTTCTGCAGAGATATGCCCATAACACTCAGTATGTGTACCGTTGCCATGTGGCGTAAAAGTTACGCGTTGATAGTTGCAACTCCCCCCTTCAGCTACGCTTCCCACAAAATCGCCTGCACGTATGGTTTCATATTGTACAGCTTCAGCATAGTAGCACGTAGGGTTTTGCTCGCCTGCCCGTATAGGCAAGGAGATATCGATAGGTTGTGAGGTATCGGCAAAGTAGGCAAGGTTTTGGTATTCAAATTCGAGGCGCATAAGTAGTATTTTTTGAAAAAACAATACAAATATGTTAAAAGCTATGCAGAGTAGCAAATATTATCCAATAAATATGTATTTTTGCGATATTGAAATCGTTTACTTAATAAAACAATAACCCAAAAGCAAGCTTACCTAAGTCGAGATTTTAATTATAAAAAAAGCTTGGCTAAACTTTGGCATAGTTTGCGCGTCTAAAACCATCCTACGCCATGAAAAAATCTATGTACAAGCTCCTTGCGCTTTGTTCTCTCTGTTTATTTTTTTCCACCCTTAGCCATGCACAAGTAAGCACTGAAGGCAAAGCATTCTGGGTGAGTTTTATGGAGGTAGCCAATAACGGTACGCCAAGTTATCAGCTCTTTATAACCAGCAAAAACTCTACTACAGGTACTGTAAGTGTGCCTTTAGCGGCAGGTTCTTTACAGAATTTTTCGGTAGCAGCGAACTCTACTACAGTAGTAACGATTCCCAATACCTATTCGCAAGTAACAGGCTCAGAAACGATTCAAAACAAAGGCATTTATGTAACTTCTTTGGCAAATATAAGTGTGTATGCTGTTATGAAAAATAATTTTCGTACAGAGGCTTCAGTAGTTTTGCCTGTAGCTTCTTTTGGAGGTAATACAGAATATATTGTGAACACGTACCAAGCCACGAATAATAATGGTGCCGCCTCGCGCTCCGAGTTTGTAGTGGTAGGCATGAAAGATGATACCGATATTATTATAACACCTTCAGTGGTAACGCGTGGCAACAAACCTGCAGGTGTTCCTTTTACGGTTCAATTGGATAGCGGGCAAGTTTATCAAGTACAATCTAAATTAGGCACTGAAGGCTTCCCAAGCGATCTTTCAGGGACTTCTGTGAAAGCGGCAAATGGTTGCAAGCCATTTAGTTTATTTTCAGGTGCGACTGCGGTGCGTGTACCTACGGGCTGTAGTGCGGCTTGGCAACATTTATACGAGCAAAACTATCCCCTTAAGACGTGGGGCACTTCGTATTTAATCACGCCCTTTGCTACTATGGCTATGGGCTTTGTCTATAAGATAGTCGCTTCAGAAGATAATACTGCCATTACAGTTAATATAGCTGGCAATGCGCCTATTAGCCTTAATTTAAACAAAGGGGGTATTTATGAAGGTGATATAGACCAAACCATAACTTTTTCGCAAGGTATCTGTATCAATGCAACAAAACCCGTTTGTGTATCGCAATTTATGAAAGGGCAAGGGTGTAATGGTGTACCTCCATCAGGAA